>JABMRB010000573.1 GCA_013202865.1 Candidatus Nealsoniibacteriota bacterium
GATGAAGAAGAACGCTTCGATGTCGCTCATAATCGCGAACCCGAGTTGGGCACCCGCCGCCGCGTCGAACCCGCCGAACTGCGGAACCGCGAGCCCGAAGCTGTTTTGCGAAAATGGGATATCCAGGTCGGCCGAGAAGACACCCGGTGCCGACATGCCGACGGTGGCGCTCCGGTCGTAGTCGACGTCAAGCGTGTTTCGGGCCGGCTCCGTGCCGGTGGCCGGGTCCCCTTCGTCGCCCTCGATCCGTCGTCCGAAGACCTGGTAGGGCCGGTCGATGTCGTCGTCGATGTCGAAATCGAAGTCGACGCCGATCCGCTCGAAGAAGTTGTCGTTAAGGGTGATGAAGCGGACCTCGATCGTCACCTGCAAGTCCTGCATCCGCCGCAATTGCTCGAGCAGGTCGACGATTTCCTCGTGGACCTCCTGCGTTTGGCTAACGACGATGCTGAGGTTTGTCTCGAACGGGGCGATCGATCCCGGTCCACCGACTTCGTCCCAGGTGGTCGGTTGAATGGTCGAGGTAATCAGTTCGATCAGGCTGTCGAAATCGGCGTTGGCTCCGCCGCCGAGCCCACCACCGGGCCCGAATCCTATCGGCATGTTGCCTCCACTGCCGCCGCCGCTGCCGGACATTTGGGCGAGGACGGCCGGATTGATCGCACCGCTGCCGCTACCGCTGCCGTCCTTGCTGGCTACGACGGCCATGGGCGTCGCCGTGGTGCCGAAGGGGCTGGAGCCGCCGAAACCGACGCTCCCCAAGGCGTCGTGATACGCCCCGGCCAGACCCATCCGGTTCGTGGGCACGAAGTTCGGGATCGGAATCACCAGGTCGGCCACGTTGTAGCTAACCGTCGCAACTTCACCCTCGCGAAGCTGCTCGCTGGTAATCTTCAATACCTCGTCCTTGATCACGTAACTTAGTCGCAAGGGCTCCAGGATCAGGTTCAAGGCGCTCTTGAGCATGATGTCCTGGCGGATGTCGATCGTGATCGGCGTGTCGCTGGTGACGCCTTCCTCGGCCATTCCTTGCGGATCGAGGTGCAAGTTCACCGCAGCACACTGGGCCAGGTGATCGAGCACGTTGGCCAGCGGCTCGTTGCGGAAACCCAGCGAGACCGGCGTGCGAAGCTTCTGTTCGATTTCCAACTCCCGCTCGGTCCGCCGGCCCTGACGTTCCAGCAGCCGCAGGCGCCGCAAGGTGAGATCTTCCCAATCCTGCGCGGCGGGAAGCCGGTAAGGACGGTTGTCGTCGAACCCTGTGGCGGCTTGTTCCGCTCTGTACATCTGTATGTCGAAACCCTCCTCCTTCTCCGCGATCAACGCTTGATTGCGATGGAAGCGACCAACGAATTTCGCCATCCAGATCATCTGCTGAACGACCGGGTGCTCCGGTTCCAGTTCTGCCGCCCGCTTGGCCAGCACTTCGGCCTCGGCCCACCGCTCTTCGTCCATCTTCCGATTGAAATCGTCGACCAGCAGGGCGAGCTTTTCCTGAACTTCCAGCTTCACCTGCTTGTCGCGGGTAACGCCCTCGCGGACCTGGCGGTTGCGCTCGTCCAGTTCGAGTCGCGGGCGGTGCTGTTC
This sequence comes from Candidatus Nealsoniibacteriota bacterium, assembly GCA_013202865.1. GTDB lineage: Bacteria > Planctomycetota > Planctomycetia > Pirellulales > Thermoguttaceae > JABMRB01. Next base: position 1,588 of record JABMRB010000573.1, read on the forward strand.
GATAAACCGGTCGGCCTCGGCCAACGCGCGATCGAGCCGTCCCATCAGCTTCGCACGGGCAGCCGGTTCCAGTCCCGAACTTTCGATCTTGCCGCGCGTTTGCTGAAGCAACGTCACCGCGCCTTTGGGATCGGTCTGAATCATCGCCCGGGCCCTGACTTCCTGTTGCGTTACATCCTGAAGCACCTGGCGATAGAGCATCTTCTGTCCGGCGGCGGCGTCCTGCGTGAGCGAGATCGACGGTGGGCCGAAGTTTCCACCGCGGTTCGGTGTTGCCATCAGTTGCAGCCGTTCCTGCAGCCGTTGTTGCGTGTTGGCATCTAACTGATCTATATGGTCGGCCGCCCGGCGGAAGAACTGGTAGGCCTGATCCGCGTTGTGGGCTCGCAGCGCCGCTTCGCCCTGCTGGAAAAGCGACATTCCTTCCGTGCCGTCGATGGCCGGCGGGATCGGAGGATACGGTTGGCCGGCAGGCGCCGCGGCCGGCAAGGGCGGACTGAGCGGCCGTGGAGTGCCGAGCGGGTTGGTACCCAGCGGAACTGTACCCGGGGCAGCCGATTCGAGTTGGGCTAGCGTGTTTCGCGTTGGATCGTTCGTCGAATCGTAAAGCGCCCGAGAAGCCGTCTGGCCGGTCGAGCCGGTACCGACGGCCGGTGTGACGTGCTGTGCGGCGGCTGTGATCACACGGGAGGACGCCATTTGCCGCGCCCGGCGAATATCCAACAGCACGGCCCCGGGCCGGTCTTCGCCGGGGGTGAAGACCGTTTCCGGCACTCCCAATCGGTCGGCCTCCAGGGCCAGGGTCTCCGCCAAGTCGAGTTGACTGTTGCTCATCGCGGTGCGGGCCTGCCGCAGCAATCGGGCCACGCTGTTGCGGGCGGCCAGCGACGGCGAAGTGGTCGAGGGCGGCGCCATGCCGGGGCTCAACGGCGGACTGCTCGGCCGGCCGGCGCCGCGCTTGGCGGCAATCTCCCGCAGCAGGTCCGTCGGCTTGGCTTCCATCGGGCTGTAGCTAACCGGCTGTTGCGAGGCCGCGCCGGCCAAACGCTCCGCCGTGTTGAGGTCACCCGATCGCATCAGTTCCCTTGCCTGGTCCATCAGCACCTTGACGTATCCGCGGCGATAGCTTACGGAGTTTCGGTTGGGCTGACTGATGGCGGTTTGGTATTCGGCAATGGCCTGCTCGACCTTGGTCGGTGTGTCGTCGAGCACGCCGTAAGTGGCCTGTTGCCGCCGGGCCTGCGCGACCAGATCGTTGGCTCGACGGACGTCGCCGACGGCCAGTGCCCGACGCGCGTCGAGCAACAGTCCGGTCGCGTCAACGTCGGTAGCCATGCTGCTTCCGGCTCCGTCACCGGGTGGTACCAGCACGTTGGCGCCGTAGAGGTTGCTTGGGGCTGGTGCTCCGGCCGGGGAAGCGAACGCCTGGCGGCCGTTGAACAACGTGGTGTTGGTGGGCGCCTGCGAGAGGTTGCCCGAACTCTTGAACGAGTCGCCCAAGACGGTCGGCGACGGGGTGCCGGCGCTCGTCGCAAAGCGGCTCGGCGGCGTGGCAAACGGAGAACTCGGCGCGGGTGGACCGTAGACCGCGGGCGAACTACTTGGCGTACCGCCGGAGCGTCCGGCAAACGGGTCGGTCGGCGGGGTCGCCTTCCTGGCGAACAGTTGGCTGGGCAGCAACGGGGAATTGCCGGGGGGGTTCCGTTTTTTGTTCAGGTCGCGCCGGGCCTTTTCGGGCGTGTCGGTAAACGCGAATCCGAAATTCACGTTCAACGCCTCGGCTTGCGCAATGAGCCGGTCGGCCCCGTCCAGGTCGTTCTGGGCCATCAGGCTCCGTGCCCGTTGGACAAGGTCGGTCGCTTGTTGTTTGGCCGTCGAACCGCGGCCCGCAGCAAACGGTGCCTGGGCCATCACGGCCGTGGCCACACTTGCCGAAAGAACCAACGCAACGGCAATCTTACCGGTCCATGATCTCTTAGTCGTTTTCAACACGGATCTCCTTTCGAGACTCGCACTATACTTCCAGCGATAAAGCCGCACGCGGCACCCCGAAGGGGCGTCGCACGGTTCCACCGGCGCAAACGCTCCTGCTACGTTCCTTATGGAGACGTTCCGGCGATACAACTGGCGCACGGAACGCCCGGACGATAGGCTTCGTGATAAGTTCTTCTGATAATTCGGTAGAAGGGAGCGGTTAAATACCGCTACGGCGAATTCGGGTCAAGGGCATTTCCGCCAGAACGCGGAATTTTCTAGAAGAAACCGCTCGACAGACCGTAGAAACGCCGTTAGCCGGTAAGATGGGGAAACGGGGCACGGCTCCGGAGGGCATGGTCGTAGGACGGATCTTCAATCCGTCGCAATGTAGGACGGATTTCCAATCCGTCTTTGTGGAAGAAACGGAACACGCAAGAGACGGATTGGAAATCCGTCCTACGGCGAGACTTGCAAAGGGGTTCCACAAGGGCCACAAAAACCACGAAGAGACACTAAAGGGAAGAAGCAAACTACGCCCGCCTCTCTATCTTTTCCTCGTGTCTTCTTGTGCTTTTTGTGGCCAAATCCCCGCTACTCCTCGAAGGGCAACCCGCCCTCGTCGTCGTCCCCGGTCGGCAGCTCGGGCACTTCTCCACTTTCGATGGCTTGTCTCTTGGCGTCCGCCTCGGTATCCGTGTAATCCTCATAGGCGGCCAGATCGGCCAACTCGTTGAGCACGGCCAGACTTCCGTCCGGATTCATCACCAAGATCTCGCCCGGCCCCGGCATGGTGTCCCTGCTTGAGGAGCGCTGCCCGGGCCGCAGGTCGACGACCAGCGACTCGGTCATGTAGTCCAAGTCGATCGGATCGACCTCACCCTTCGGGCGTTTGGGTACGCGTTTCGGCCGCAAGCCCCTTCGCTCTCGATCCCGTCTCTCTCTCTCCGCCTCCCTCTCTTCGCTGGTCTTCCGGATTTCCGGGAACTTGTAGCCCTGGAAGTTGATCACCTTGCCGCGTGAGACGGGGAATTCCCTTTTGGCCTCGATGCCGCTCGTATTGACCCAGTTGATAATCATGACTTTGCCGCTGGGTGGGTTCTCGCGTCCCGGGGACGGCGGGCTGACCGTCACGGCCAGTAGCCGCGTATCGCGGGGGACAACCAAGGCTTCGCTCGGCTGGGACCAGTCGGTGCAGATCGTCTCGCTTTTGACGAGTTCGGCCGCACCGGCGGTGGCCGGGTCGGTACCGGCCGGGTCGGTGGCGGCCGGGTCGGCGGCGGCCGGTTTGAAGCCCGGGATGTGGGCGGAGTAGTCGTCTTCCTTGAGATACCGCGCCTCCATGCCGAAGTTCGGGTTCTTCAGCAGCAGGCGAGCCCGGTAACGATAGGTTTTGCCCGGCTTGGCCAGCACGTCGAAGAAGCGGAACATTTTCCGTTGGGGTTTCGCCTCGTCGGCCGGATCGGCGGCCGGGTCGGCGGCCGGATCGGCTTTGGGTGGGGCCGTTGCCAGCGGATTGTCATCCGAGAGCGGGTTGCCGAAGGGGTCCAGCCTAACTGGCCCCGGTCCCGTTCCCGGCACAACCGGCTGCGCCGCGCCGCCGGGGGGCGTCTCCGGTTCCTTCACCAGGGTGGAAGGGATCGCGTCGGGAACGATAGCCGAGGGCCAGGGATCTTGACCTTCCAGATTGTGCCGCACGAGCAATTCACATTCGATGGCCGGGTTGATGTATTCATCGGCGACCAGTTTTTCGCGTTGGCCCTGCAGGGTTTTCATCCATCGCAACGTGTCGTCAACCTTCAGGTTCTGCCACTGAAGTGCCGCGGCGGCGGAGCCGGTGACCTCGGCCCGCTGGACCTCATAGCCGACGTATTGGGCCACGTCGACTTTGGCGTCGTGTTGTCCGGTTTTCCTGTAGTACTGCTCGAAAAAGGCCGCCTGATCCGCTTCCCGGAAGGTGCCCGTGATCACGACCCAGCGAATGCCGCGCACGTTGGATTGTCCTGCCGCTACCGCTGCGCCCGTTGTGTACGCAGACCGCCCGGCCGCCGTGCGCAAGTCCTCGACGGTGAGCAGGTCTGTCGGCAGTCCGCGCTTGGCCATGTCCTTGAAGATCGGCTGGTCGAGCGGCTTGTCGAGGGCATAATCATTCGGGTTGATGGGGGTCGTGCTCAGATCGACCACCGCTACGTAGTCGGGGGCTTCGTACAGGTGCTCTACGTCTTTCCAGGTGGTCGAGTCGATGTGCCTCCTCGCATTGGCAGCACCCTGCTGAAGTTCTGCGGGCGTTTTGTCGTAACTCGCCTTGGTAACCGCCAGGAAGGCGATCATCCCGGCACCGATCACGACGATGCCAAAGAGCAGTTTCTCCGAGTGTTCGAGGAAGAAGCGTTGTAGGGCTTCCTTGTCGATGTTGAGCTTGACTTTTTTCATGGCTCGACTCCTTTTGCTTTGCGCCGGTGGCGCTTCGGCTGTTATCCGTCGACAAGCGACGGTTGCCCTGGCCCGGTCTTCGCCGTGTCGTCCGCTGCTTCCGGTGTTTCGTCGGGAGGTGTTGTCTCTTCGGTTCCTTCGCCGGCCGCTTCTTCGGCGACCGTTCCCGTCCCCAGTTGGTCTTCATCGGGCGGGTTGTAGATGTAGATTACGCCGAGAATTTCGATGGTGATGTACATACCCGTTCTGACCGCTCCGTCGGGCTTCTTTCTGCCCGCTTCCCCGCCGCGGTCGGGCTGTCTCATCATGCCTCCCCCTTCCGCTTTACCGCCGTCGCCGGCCGCCGACAGTTTCAGACGGACGTCGCGGCCTGCGCCCGGGTTCAGCCGAATCCGTTTGACCTCGACCGGCATTTTCGAGCCGTCGCATTCGGCCAGCAGCTTGGGGATCATTCGCTGGTCGATGTCTAACTGCATGCGGATGGGCATGATCTTGTACTCGGCAAACGGATGGGAGTCGTCCGGTCCCAGCGGTTCGTTGCTATCGTCCACGTAACGGCCCTCGGGGTAGTCGATCACCGGTCCCCTCGGCTGCGACCCGTCTTGCTCGGCGCCCGTGTCGTCCGACGCATCGTCCCCTTCGTCCGCGTCCGCGTCACCACCGGTGGCGACCATGCCGGAGACCTGTTCGGCGATTTGCAGGGTATGGATTCTGCGGACCGGGACGTTTTCGTAGGTAACCGCCGTGCTGCCGGTGGGCGTCTCCTGGTTGGTGTTGAGGATAATCCGCATCAGGGCCTCGTAGACCCAGAGGTCCTCCTGGGCCAGCAGGACTTTGCCGGTGGTCGGCACGCTCGTCCACTGGAACCGCGTGATAATTTTCTGGCGATCGGCCACCTCCCAGTCGACGAGCCCGACCCTTTTGACGCCCTCCTTTTTCTTGTCGCTTGCCGCCGCCGGCCCGCCGCCAATCACCGCCCCGCCCAGACCGCCCGGCGCTGCCGGGGCCCCGCCACCTGCGCCTTCTGTGCCCGTAGCGTTCGGGTCCACGACGTCTCGGCGGAGATTAAGTTTATCGAACCCCCCGTTCACGTACGTGATGATGAAGCCTTGGTACGTCTCGAGGTACCGCCTGGCCAGCGTGGTGGCCTCGCCCGTCATCAGCTTCTCGAAAGCCTCGTTGAACCCGCCGTTGTCCACGTTTTTCAGGATCTCGGGCAGTTGGTTGTTGGCGCGTTGGTCGCCGTACAGAGATTCCCAAGCCTCCAGAACGTTCCCTTTCAGTTTCTCGGTTTCTTTGTCGGCGTCCTCGGTGACGTCCCCGTTTGGATGGTTCTCCACGCTGGCGATCGCAGCCTGGCTGTCAAAGATGCTTTTCAGCGTGGCTTTGTCCCGATCGGTCTGTTCGGCCAAGGAAGGGCCGGAAACGACGAAGTAGATACCGAGCACCAGCACAATCGCCACGCCCAGGGCGGCCCAGAAATGATATTTCTTCAACGCGGTAATCAAGGCTTTTTTGTCCATGGTCTAGCTCCTCTGCATTTAGTTGCTTACTCACCTTCACCGCTCTCGGCGGCTGCCTTCGCCGCGTCACGCTTCTCTTTATCATCCGCCTTGCGCTGCTCTTCCCGTTCGCTGGGAGTGGTCGGCTGCCAGCAGAAATGCACCAGGAAATCGAACCGCCGCAACTTCTCCGCTTCAATTTCTGCCACGGGCCCGCCCGACTTCTCCGTCGGCACCATGTTCGGGTCGACGATCTGCACGTCGCGAGTACGTTGCGGGTCGACCAGCACCGGATAGCTGATCCCCAACTCCGCGGTCGATACCGTCATCGTCTCTTCCCGATCGGACGTAGGCAGCGTGACCATCTGCTCGTGCAGGTTCTTGACCAGCGTTTCGCGGACGTACCGGGCACCCTGCAGGCGCTCCGCCACCGTGTAGTTGTGGTAGTGGTAGCCGGTAACCATCACGATCCAACCCGAGCCCTGGGGACCCTCCTTGGGCGGCTCGGCGTCCGGGTTGTCCGGATCCGGTTCGGATTCCGATTCCGGTTCCGATTCCGATTCGGCACCGTCGAGCGGCACGTACCACTCGTTCTCCTTCATCAGGTTGAACCAGACCGACACGTCTTGCACGTACTGACAGTCCAGGCTCGTGACGTGCAACTCGTCACGGTCGGCAATCGGTGTACTCCAGGGTCCCTCGTCGTCGGCCGGATCGGCGGGAGCAGTGCCGGGATCGGCGGCCGGAGCAGCGGCTGCGGCGGGCGCGATGGTGGAATTCGGCGGCAGGCACTGGTCGAGCGTGTGCAGCAATTCCAGCCACAGAATCCGTCCCTCCACGTTCCGCACCAGCGTGTCGCCGATCTGCTTGATGCCGTCGAATGCCCCCAGCTTCTCCTCGGCCTGACCGACCAAACCGGACGCCATGGTGGTCACGCTGTTGGCCTCCTGTTTGGCGCCCCCCCATATTTTGTCGGAGACCTTGTTTCGATCGACCGCGTTGGCACCGAAGCCGATCCCCACGCCCAACATCAGCACCGCGGCGGCGGCCACCGCCCAGGGCTTCTTTAGCCGGATGATGCGGTCCTTGACGATCTCGCCGGGCAACAGGTTCGTTTGCAGCCCCGACTTAGCCAGCGCCTGCAAGGCCAGCCCGTAGCAGACCCCGAAACAGAGCGAGTTGTCCTTAAACGCCGGTGCCGAAAGGACCTGGGAGCCCGACAGCCCGTGGAATTCGTCCAGCCGGATAACCTCGAACCCCAGGCTTTGCGAAAGATAGCGTCGCAGCCCGGGCAATTTCATCGCGTTGCCGAGCGCCACGATGTGGCTGATCTTAGCCGACCGGTCGATACTGGTGAAATATCCGATCGAGCGCTGCACCTCGGTCAGCAGGTCGCTGAAGACGGGGCGCATCGCCTGGAAGACCGCTTTGGGGTCCTGGGCCGTGGTGGCGTTCCGCTTGAGGTGCTCCGCCTTGCCGAAGGTGAGCTTCAACTCCCTGGTCAAGGCTTTGGTGAAGTGGTTGCCACCCAGCGGCACACTCCGCTGCCACACCCGGTAGCCGTTGGTCACCACCAGATCGGTCGCGTCGGTACCCAACGAGAGGATCACGACCGACTCGGGTGGGTTCTCCGGATCGTAATCTTCGGCCGGCGGCAGGTCGCGTAACTGGTCGAACAGCACGAAGTTGTAGAGTGCCAGCGGCGTCAACTGCACGATATCGATTTCGATACCTGCGTCGAGGAACGGCTCCAGCGCGCGAAACACGGCGTCGCGTTTCATGGCAAACAGCCCGATCTCCGTCTCCAGCGCGAAGCCTTCCTCCTCGCTGCCGCCGCCCATCCGCTGGTAGTCCCAGATGACGTCGCTGAGATCGAAGGGGATCTGCTGCCGGGCTTCGTAGCGGACAATGTCGGGGATCTTCTTTGCTTCGACCGGCGGCAGCTTGATGAAACGCGCCAGACCGCTCTGGCCGGCCACGGAGATCGCCACCCGGTCGCCTTGCACGACGTTGCGCGAAAGGAACTGCTTCAGCGCATCGGCGATCAGTTCACCCGGGTCGGCCCCGGCCTGACTGAGGATCTTGGGATACTCGATATAGTCGAACGCGTCGGCAACGATCATC
>JABMRB010000574.1 GCA_013202865.1 Candidatus Nealsoniibacteriota bacterium
AAGTCTTGCAGAAAGTCACTCTCGGCAATGCGAATCACCGTCTCCCGCAGGGAATTACCTCCGATAGCATGAACGGCGAGCGCTCTGAGGATCGTATCTGACGTGAAGTCTCCCTTGCGTCCCTTTTCGTTGTTCTGGTTGCCTTCGGAGACATCCTTCAGGTCTTCGTGGGCCAAGTCGAGTATATCTGGATTCTCATCTAGAATCCGACTGATCCTCTTGTACTTCTCGCGGTACTCGCGTACAATCTTCGGTAAGTGGTCGTTGTTCCATTCAAATCGTAACACGGCTTCCATTTTGCGCCGCATCCTTGTTCTCCTTGTGGGTTTTGATGATTGCTACCCATTACCCATAGAATAAGGATGCGTCTTTTTCATGCAATCTCAAGCAGAGGAAAATGCTGGCCAAACTTTCCGCAACAAGAACTAGCTAGAACCCCAGGCTGTCAGGAAGAGGAATCAATATACGTGTCCAAAGTGAGGATCAAGAAAGACATCGTGATGCTCGTCCCTCCCGCACGACATACGATGCGATCAGAGTTCTGTCCTTTGGGCGTGGGCATTATCGCCGCACGCCTGCTTGCGGCCGGACACCGAGTGAGAATCATCGACGCCGGCGCCAACCGCTCACAAGACTACTGGCGCAGGGTGCAGCGACTGCAAGCAGATGTCTTCGGGATTGGGGGCACCGTTACGCAGTTGCGGGCCATGAAACAGACAGCGAGAATGGTCCGCCGGTCGAATCCCACCGCGTGGGTGTTCTTCGGCGGGCCTGCCGTGCTGACGGATCACCGGGCAACATTGCTCAAAGATGCTGATGCTCTCCTCTTTGGTGAAGGCGAGGATGCTGTGCCCGCGATGATGGAAGAATCGCTTCCGCCAAGGAACGGTGCGTTCGGACGAGGATGGGCCTGGCTGAACACGCGCGGCGTAGTGCAATTCTCGGGGATGGCCTCGCCCGTCGATCTGGCTGCGTTGCCGTCACCAGCGTGGGAGCTGTATCCGCTTGATACGTATTTGCGAAATACGATAAGGAGCCGAGGGCATGCCATCATGCATATGATGGCATCACGCGGATGTACTCGCAAGTGCATCTTTTGTGACAGACGCGTGACCGGCAGCATCGTGCGACGCCGCCCCGTGACAACCGTTATTGACGAGATGCAGGAATTGTCTGAACGTTACCACGAGCTTGCCTTGAAGGACTTCTACTTCTTTGACCCCAGTCTTATGACGCCTAGTCCGTGGCTCGACTCGCTTATGGAGCAATTGACATCTATTGGCAGATTCACATGGGGTGGTGAAGCACGCGTGGATGAAGCCGACAGACACCTGCTGCAGCGCGCGGGGGAGGCTGGCTGTCGCTACCTCAATTTTGGTGTAGAGGCTGCGACCGATCGTCTGTTGGATGAGTTGTGCAAGGAGATTACAACGGACCAAATACGAGAGGCGTTTCAGCTCTGTCATGAAACGGGGATAAGACCGGGTGCGTTGCTGATGATCGGCCTGCCGGGTCAGACGAATGATGATATCAGATCGATGCAGAGGCTACTCAAAGAAATTCGCCCCAGCTTCATTCATGTCTCGGTTGCAGGTCCTTTTCCTGGCACTGCGTTGGAACGTAAATACCGCGATCAGTTGCTGCCGATCCCCGTGGAGGAATACGGGGACTACTTCCCTGAAAAAAGCCTGTTTGCTTCACTACAGATCGATGTGGAGAGCGCGCGGCGGCAAATTGTTGACTACTACCGTGAACACGTGAGCCCGCAAGGATATGTTAATCCGATTGAATATTGTTGAGCCACTGTGAGAGGACAGTTCCCATGGGAATAGATATTCCGATGATCAAGCCGAAATTCGGCAGAGAAGAAGAGCAGGCTATCCGTGACGTCGTTAACAGCGGCTGGATCGCACAGGGAGAACGCGTGAATGAGTTCGAGCGTAAGGTCGCATCGTACTTGGATATCCAAGCCGAGCGAGTTGTTGCTCTTTCCTCCGGTACTGCGGCGTTGCATCTGGCGCTGCTGCTCGCCGACGTTGGGCCGGGAGACGAAGTGCTTGTTCCCGCCTCAGGTTTCATCGCGACTGCCAACGCTGTTCTCTACTGCGGGGCCACCCCCGTTTTTGTCGACGTTGACAGATGGCTTCATACGAGTGACGTTGAACACTTCGCGCAGGGCCTCAGCGACAAGACACGCGCCATCATTCCAGTTCACTCTTACGGCCGCATGGCGTCGATGGACCGCCTGACTGAGTGGGCTGATGCACATTCTCTGTGTGTCGTGGAAGACGCAGCGCCGGCCTTTGGTGCATCTCTGGCCGGGCGTCCGGCAGGACTCTGGGGAACCTATGGTTGCTTCAGCCTGCACTCCTCGAAATCGTTTACCACGGGGGAAGGTGGAATCTTAGTGGCTCCCAACCAGCGACAGGCCGACCGCGCACGATCACTGCGTTTTCACGGCGCCGATACCTGGGATTTTACCAAGGTTGATTTTCAGGCCTATTGGGAAGAACATTTCACCGAAATGGGGTTCAATTATCGCATGACTGATCTGCAGGCGGCGGTGGGATGCGTGCAACTTGAGCGTCTTCCTCAATTCCTGCAGAATCGCGCGGCATTGGCTAAAGAGTATAGCTCGCGATTGGTACAGCTACATGAAGTACTCTTTCTGCCGCCAGATACGCCCGACATATTGCCGGCAGCGACCTCCTTTCAGCAGTATGTTGTCGTGCAACGCGACGGGAACAAACAAAGACGGGACAGAATCATTGCCGCCGCCCGCCGGAAAGGGATGTTTTTTGCGCAGGGCGGATACTGCCTCCCTGCGCAGCCGATGTGGCAAAAACTCAAAGGACGCTATCGAGTGGCTGGGGACGAGGGCGCTCGGTTTGCAGAAAAGGCAGCTCTATCCCTTCCTCTTTTCGTTGACATGTCAACGGTGCAGGTGAATACTGTGGCGGCTTTCCTGGCAGCCGAGTTGTGATATCTTGCCCACGCGGCATAAACTTGGTCGCCTCGTGTCCATCATCGGTAGGGCACCTCAAACCGCTCCAGCAATGCTAATTCAAATCAATTCGAATTCCAGTTCACGGTGAACCCGTACGGTAAATTTACTCAACCGAGGCATAACAGCTGCCTATGATGTGGGTTGGGGCAGGAACGAACCCTTGTTTCTGGCCGTTGCAGGCCCTTGGCAAAGTCGAATTCGCCCGCCTGCCGCTAACCTCTCTGATCGCCATCTACAACATGTACCGTCTTGTACCGTTTTAGGCCCATTGTACCGCCACAGATTGCTACGGATTGCTACCGATTGCGACGGATTGCAAAACCGTCGAATTGCCGTAAGATGTTGACAGTAAAGAACCTTTTTGCTTTTCGGTGGGCTTCGAGTTCGTGCTCGACAAGCTAGGGGTCACTGTCCACTCATGACAACGAACGCTTTGGCGAGGGCGATACTGGACTCGAACC
>JABMRB010000575.1 GCA_013202865.1 Candidatus Nealsoniibacteriota bacterium
ACCTGCCCCCTCAAGACGTTTCGACTGAGGTCGCGCAAATAGGCGTGTTTGGCTTCCTGCTGGACAAGGTACAGCAACCTGCCAGCGAAGTCGTTCCAGTCGATTCGCCCCTGGGCCATTGTCTCCAGCCGAACGCCGGTATTCCGGAAGGGGAGGATCCAGTAGCCACCTTCGATGGGATCAAATCGGCCAAAACGGTCCTGGTCCCATGACAAAACAACCTGGAACTCACCCTTCTGGGCGTCCTCCCGCATTCAAAGGAAACCTGCCCGGCGTTTCGTGTCGTCACCGCTGACGCCCGAGTCGGTGTACTCTCGTAGAATCCTGTAGCCATGTTTCGTGGCGTAGGCAAGCAACTCCGCTCGCTGGTCCGAGATCGAACGTTCCTGCCGATCGTCACTCATTCGAAGGTAAAGTACGGCGATCTCTTGCTGTGACATGCGTTTATCCAATCAGAAGGTGTTCATAGGGGAGGTTTCAAAGGAATCGATAGCCGCTTTGGGCATCAGGCACGCCGACGATTCGTCTATTAGAATCCGACGGCGCAGCGAACGCAACATCCGTAGAATGAGAACGTCAGCCCGTGGGACTGGCCAAAGGGGGAGAGCCTGCTGCGACGTGGAAGATGTCGCCGGACGTTTCTGCAAGCGGAGCAACCCTGGCTGGCAGAGACTTCTTGTGAACAATCGCGAGCAGGAACCTGGCGACGGCATGATCCCAGTCAGTAGGTTCAGCCTTCCAGTCAACAGTAACTCGGACCTTTTCAGCAATCGAACTCGAACCGACTGGCGTCGCGGGCGTTCGACTCATTTGGGGCATCCTTATGAATGCCGCTCAGCCTCGTATCTGTTCTTGGCCACGCCGATTGGCCAGAGCGAGCGTTACTGGAGGCAACTCAATCGGCAAGGCTCTCGGTAGAAAACCCTAGCATTGCGGGATGTTACAGCCGGTCCCGCACACCTGGCCATGAGCGCCGAAGCTGGGAGTGGTAATCATCCTTCTTTGAAAGGCCAACGTTATTGCGTTGGCAGAATGCCGCAGGGCGTGAATGCCGTCAATGCTGGAGAAAAGGGCGTGACAGAAAGACAGCATGCTCAACGAAAGGGTCAATCCCGGCCTTTCAGTTATCGGAGCCGTGCTCACCAACTGCCATCTGCGGCGATTGATTACGGAAGAGGTCTGCCGAGAGGTCGCGCAGCACTGGCCGGTCCTGGGGCAGGTGCGGGCCGATGCCCGGTTGCTCTACGCGATCACGTCTGGGAAAGTCCACCACCTGACTCGCTCAAACGCTTTACAGGACTACGCTGCTGTCGTAGGCAAACTTCGGGAGGCTGTACCATGGCTAGCAAGACGATCAGCGGCATAAGTGGCGTTCTGGGAGAGTTGATCTCACCGGCGTCACCCCCCACAGAATCACCGCAGTCCAGTCAACTGGCGATTGGGAGGCAGGAAGCCAAGTCATCCGGCACTGCACAACCAGCGCCACCTCGTCCATGCCGTGCCCGTCTTGGCCGGCCTCCTGGCCAGACTACCCGACATCGAGGCCCGAAGGAGAAAGTGACGCTTCGTATCCCAAGCAACCTAATCGCAGAGTACCGCGATTGGTCATGGGAAGCCCGCTGCCAACTCAGCGAACTTGTCGAACGGACGCTCACCGCCTACGGAGAATCGTGCCGTCGCTGAGTCGCTGACGACACAGTCGTTGACACCCACCGAGAAGAGGGTGGCATGCGAGACTGGCTGGCCCTGCGTTGGTCCACTTCCAACACGTTCAGTCTCGGTCAGGCGTTTGCTGGCTATCGATCACTCACGGGAGACGCGCTAAAGGCAGGAGCCGCGTCGTTATGCCTGCACGCGCTCAAAGCCCCGGTCGGCGCCAGAGGCGCCCGCGCCACCTCTTAACGGGCCTGCGACTGACAGCGATATGCCGTGGGACAGAGGCCCGTCAGTTTGGAGAACACCACGTCCAATCGGCTGGCACTTGGAAAACCAGACTGTGCGGCCACGGCCGTGATGGGTAAATGAGTGTCCGTGAGCAGTTCCTTCGCTCGTTGCACCCGCACCCTGTAGATCTCCTCCAGCACCGACCGCCCCAGAATGGAACGAAATCGTCGCTCCAGAAGCCGCCGGCCGACAGCGATGTCATGGGCCATGTCGGCAACGCTCATGTCCTCCCAGGCATGCTGGCGGATGTATTGCAAGGCTGCCTGGACTGTCTCGTCCTCAATGGCCATGATGTCGGTCGAGTGACGGGTGACCACGTGCAGGGGCGGCAGCAAAAGCGGCTCTTGCGGCCGGGCCTCGCCCGACATGAGCCGATCCAGCAGCGCCGCTGCTTCATAACCGATCCGTTGCGACGGCACAGCGATGCTGGACAGCACGGGCTGCGCCAAGCTGCAATCCAACTCGTCGTTGCCGGCTCCGAGCAGAGCTGTGTCTTCGGGTATCTCCAGCCCTATCTGACGACATACGTCCGCCAGATAGCGGGCCGGAGCATCTTCGCAGCAGAAAATGGCTGCGGGCCTGGCCAAGTGGCGCAACCATCGGCGCGTCTTCTGTGCCGACTTCTTCCAAAGGGCGGGGGTCGTAAGATCGGCAAGATACTCGGCATAGCAGGAGGAGACCACGTGGCCGGCCTCGGCTAGTCGCTGCTTGAAAGCCGACTCTTGCATTCTCGAATAGGCTGCCGACTCGCTGCCGAAAAAGCCAAAATGGCCGAACTTCCGCTCCAGGAAATACTCCGCCGCCAGGTGTCCCACGGCCGTGTGATCGACATCGACCGTCGGGACTTTCAGCCCCGGCAATGTGTAGGCCGTGTCAATCAGGGGCGTGCGCATGCGGACCAGCTTTTGCGCAACCTGTTGGAGGACAAGGCCCGCAATAATCCCATGCGGTTTCCAGTCCCGCACGTGGGAGACTAGTTGCAGCCTCGGCGGTCCGTCTCGCAAAACCCAGTTTGGCTTGTCCGCTGCGTAAACACGCACGCCCTGGACGACTCCTCGAGCAAAACTCAAACCTCGGTCCAGAAGCAGGGCAATCCGACGAGTCTGACCCACGGGAGACTTCCCCGATTGCAGGTGTTACGGATACTTCGACCGGGCGCAACAGCCACCCGGAACAATGCAACCTCACATCTTATTGTACGCAGTTGCGTCATCTTCTGGCAAGTCGCGTGCGGCCGGCTTGCGCAGCCCCCCCCCGAAGCGGTAACGGAACGGCAACCGCGTGTCGCAAAACAATAAAGAAATTGCGCATTCTGTGTTGAAATGTTCAGGATTCCGGGCTATTCTACGGGATGTGAGAGCACCTGCTCAACGCCCATTACACGGGAGGGTTTGAACATGAGTGGAAAGAACGCCATGTCACGGCGCCAGTTCGTCGTCGGCGCCTCCAGTCTGTCGCTGGCTGGTGCCACGACGGGAGCGGCCGAGAAAACCGCTTCCAACAAAGGTTCCAAGCTGGCCATTGATGGAGGCGAGAAGGCGGTCAAGAGGTTGCCTGTTTCGCAACCTCGCTGGGGCGAACCGGAGCGCAAGCAGCTCGAGGCGATGCTCAAGCAGAACTCGCTCTTCTACTGGAGGGGACCGCAAAACGAACTGCTCGAACAGCGGTTCAAGGAGGTCTGTCCGGTGAAGCACGTGCATACTTGCTCCTCCGGTACCGCCGCGATTCACATCGCCGTGTCCGCGGCCCGTATCGGTCTGGGGGACGAGGTAATCACCTCGCCCGTCACCGATATCGGGACCGCGATCCCCATCATTTACCAACAGGGCGTGCCCGTTTTCGCCGACCTGGGCAAGGGCACGCACGTTCTCGACGTGGCGGACGTCGAGCGGCAGATTACGCCTAAGACCAAGGCGATCATCGCCGTCCATCTGACCGGAAACCCCTGCGACATGGATGCGCTTAAGGCCTTGGCCGACCGCCACAATCTGATCTTGATCGAAGACTGCTGCCAGGCGTGGAGAGCCAAATCCCGCGGCCGGCCGATCGGAACTGTGGGGCACATCGCGTGTTTCTCGTTCCAGAATTCCAAGCATATCACCTGCGGTGACGGCGGCATTGTCGCGTCGAACGATGAACGGTTCGGGCCGCTTCTGCAAAAGTTCGGTGATAAGGGGAATGAGCGGGGGAGCAAGGTGAGTTTCGACGAGTTCGCCACCAACTACCGCATGACTGAGCCGCAGGCAGC
>JABMRB010000576.1 GCA_013202865.1 Candidatus Nealsoniibacteriota bacterium
AAGGCCAAGTCCGACAGGCCGTTCTTCATCTATTGGCCCACCTACACGCAACAGATCGCCGGCGACCCGGATTCATTGGGTAAGCCCCACGTCGACGGCCAGAACAATCAGGCCTCGTTCATGTCGATGCACAACGATCACGTTCGCAGCATCCTCGACACGCTTCAGCAGCAGGAAATTGCCGAGAACACGCTGGTCGTGTGGTTTAGCGACAACGGCCCCATGTACGGCTTCTGGCCGACGGCCGGCTATACTTGGCTACGCGGTGAAAAG
The DNA here is from genome assembly GCA_013202865.1 of Candidatus Nealsoniibacteriota bacterium. Taxonomy (GTDB): domain Bacteria; phylum Planctomycetota; class Planctomycetia; order Pirellulales; family Thermoguttaceae; genus JABMRB01. Next base: position 274 of record JABMRB010000576.1, read on the forward strand.
GGCAAAGTGGAGGAAGGCGGCGTCCGCGTGCCGGCGATGGCCTGGTGGCCCGGCACGATCGAGCCCAATCAGGATCCGGTCGACGTGATCCACGTGACCGATCTCTACACGACCGCCGCCCGGCTCGGCGGGGCCATGAAGTTCATCCCCAACGACCGGGTCGTCGACGGCATCGACCAGACGGCGCTGCTGCTGCTAGGCGAAGGGCACGGCCGACGGAATTTCATGTTCCATTACAGCGGCGGCACGCTCGGTGCGGTGCGCTGGGAACAGTTCAAAGTGCATATCCTGCAAGGCGGCGGCAGCCTGCCGCCCATGGAGGTCTACAACGTGGTGCGGGATCCGGGAGAAAAGTTCGGCGGAATGTACAACTACCTGTTCGCGGTCACACCGCTCCAGAACCTCATCAAGAGCCACATGGGCATGATCCAGAAGTTTCCGCATCGCGTCTCGAAGACCATGCCCGAGGGCGCGGAACTCACGCCGCACGATTAGGTGCAGATAATGCTTCCAAAGGGCTGGCCTGCGCTTTCTCTGACTCCCGGTGTTTAGGGTAGCCACGGTCGCCAGACCGTGGAGGTTCTGCTCTCGCGAGTGCAGCTACCCTGGCTTCTAGCCGTGACAAACACCAGCCCTGTTGGCCGCGTACGCGAAGGCCCCTGCTTCCCGGTCTAGGGCAGGAGTTTCCGCTCGCGTAGTTCGCTTGCGATTAGGTGCGTTAGAATCATCGCTCCCTCTGCGTTGAGGTGGGCGTGGTCTCTGTAATACGCCTTGTTGCAAAAGACTGGATATCGGCGATCGTCAAGGTACAGCACACACACGTCCTCCTCGCGTGCAAGCCGCGCGATGGCGTCCAGGCCTTTTGCGTAGTGAGGGTCTCGGCGGAAACGTGGCCCTACAACCAGTGCTACTGCGATGCCGTGACTGCGTGCATCTGCGATGAACTGCCGCTGTTGTTGGACGACTTCTTCGTGGAAGTCGGCCTTCGTGTGCCGGAACTCTACCTCCCGATAATCGCCCGAAAACGGTACGAAACCATCGCACGCCGGCTCCGGGTTCGACGCGAACATTCGCAACGCAATCGGAAGCGCAATGGAATTGAATCGCCAGGTGCGGCAGTGAGTCTTGAGTTCTCCATAAGGCTCCGCGGCGCGAGCGACCAGTTCTCGCGCTAGGGGGTCCTCTTCCAGATACGGCGCTAAGACAAGCGCTCTCGGAAACTCCGGCTTGTAGAAGTCAGACGGATCGACGTTGAGAATGAACAGCCGCGCGTTGCTGCCACGGGCAATCGCCAGACGTGCGAGGATGCGGTGGTACAAAATGCCTTGCCCGTCGCAGCCTGCGTTGAACGCCGAGCAGCCAAACTCATCGGTGAGCACGGCCGGCATGATGTGGTGCTGTGCTCTGGAACTGCCAAAGATGAGTACGTCGGCCCCGGCGTGATCCAGCGCGACGTTCACCTGCCCGACGGTCTGGCCCACTTTCACCCGGGGGAGCGCTTTCTGCAGGAGGAACCCGAGGCCTTGGTCAATCACCAACGCACCGGCCAGGAAGGCCCCGGCGAACAACAGCCGTCTATGCTTGAGAATCCGGCGTTTCATACCGCGTTTACAGTTTGAGTTTCTTAGAACTGGAAGTAAATGAATTGGGAACCCTGCTGGACACCCAGCAGAACGATAGCAAAAATCAGGCCGTACCAGACGCTCCATCGTACCGGCAGCGGCAGGCGGGCGACGCACCGGCGACAGCTTCCGCGTTGCAGTTGGAGTATCTGCACCGCCGCCAGCACGAGAACCCCGAGCAGACCCGAGACAAGCACATTCGGGTTGACGCCCGGCAAGGCCCAGCTTCGCTGGAAGAAGCTGCCGAGTATGGTCATCGCATCCGCGAGTGTCTTCGCGCGAAAGAAGACCCAACAGAGGCAAACCAGGTGGAAGGTCAGGGCGATGCGAACCGTGTCGCGCAGCCAATGGGGCAGGTGCAGGCGGTCCCAGAAAAGATTGCGGGCGTCGAGCGTCGCGCGCGATCCGACGAGCAGTAGCCCGTGCAAGCCGCCCCAGATCACGTAGGTCCAACTTGCCCCGTGCCAAAGGCCTCCGAGCAGCATGGTGATCATCAGCGCGACGACGGTCCACGCCTTGCCGCGGCGGCTGCCGCCGATGGGGATGTAGACGTAATCGCGAAGCCAGGTGGAAAGCGAAATGTGCCACCGTCGCCAGAAGTCTCGAAGGTTGGTGGCGAAGTATGGCTGGCGAAAATTGGCCACCAGGCGAATGCCCAGCAGTGCGGCCGATCCGATCGCGATATCCGAGTAGCCCGAGAAGTCGCAATAGATCTGGAACGCAAACGCATAAGTGGCCAAGAGATAGGCAACGCACTCGTGATACCCCACGCTGTTGTAGACCGAATCAACGTAGATCGCCAGGCGGTCGGCAATCACGACCTTCTTGAAGAGGCCCCAGAGGATCAGTTGGCAACCTAAGCATATCCGGGTGAAGTCGAAGTGCTGTTGGCAGTAGAACTGCGGGAGCAAACGCGACGCGCGCTCGATGGGGCCGGCGACCAGTTGCGGGAAGAAACTCACGTAGAGAGCGAAACGCCCCAGGTGTTTCTCGGCGTCGATCCGCCGGCAGTAGACGTCCACCGTGTAGGAAATGGTTTGGAAGGTATAGAAGGAGATACCCACCGGCAGGAGCACGTCCAGCGTCGGCAGCGAGAACGAGACTCCAAGCCTCGCACCGAGCCAATCGGCCGACTCCGCGAAGAACTCCCAGTACTTGAACGCAACCAGCAACCCAAGATTGGTGCCCAGGCTGGCAACGAGTGTTGCTCGACGATTGCGGGTGTTGGTCGAACGCGCGATCACCAGGGCGCCGAGGTACGGAACGACAGTCGACACGGCCAGCAGAATCGCGTACTGCGCGTTCCAGCACATATAGAAGAAGTAGCTGGCCGCCAGCAGTACGGCCCATCGCATTCGATGCGGCAGGCCGTAGTAGAGCAGGACCACCAGCGGCAGAAAGACGAGATAGTTGATGGAGTTGAAAATCATCAAGGGGCCGCACTACTCGGACAGGCCTTGGCACTGCGAGTTGATAGCGGCTCGGGGCCAGTATGGCAAGACTGAATTGTCGCGTCTGAGAATTAGAGGTAGCTGGATTCGCAAGAATTCAGCTACTACCCTAGTATTTGACCACTAGCGGTCGGCGAGTGGATTCCACAGGGCCAGATCGAGCTTTCCGACGGGCGGCTGCCGCTCGGCAGTCTGTTGGGATTCGTCGACCTCGTCGGACTCAATCGGCGCGGCCAGCGTGGGTTCCATGCCCAACGTCGGCTGCATCTCATACTCCATCGGTTGCACGCCTTGCGAGAGGATCGAGCCCTGCCGAACGTCCGGACAGACCGCCTGGCCACACCCTTGGCCGCATCCCTGGTCACACTCCTGACCACACCCGTCCGTGGAGACCGGGCCGCAGTAGTCGTAGGGCGAGGCACACATCCGGCAACCGGTTGAGGCCGCGATCAGGATCAACAGCGAGCAGGCGAAGACTGTGCGAACCGTGGAGATGGTGCGAACCATGGAAACGACCTTCCTGAATTGGTGACGAACGTCGGACGCAGTACGTCTGTCAGAAGTGCAGACGTAACGGTATATTCGGCCGAAAAGCTTCCCTAACCCGCACCTTTTTCCACCAAACGGCGGTTGCCCCACAATGTCGCGAGCCGAGCAACCTTTTTTGCCCGCCCAGCCTGCCACGCTTCGCCATCTTCCGGCCGTATTCTGGGGATTGCTAGCAGCGACGGCAGCCGTGCGGATGATCGGCATCGCTCGGCCGCTGCTGGGGCCTTTCGCCACGAAGAACGTTGTCTATGCGATGATCGCGCGAAACTGGGCCCGGGGCGACGCGCCGATCTGGCTGCCCACGCTCGATCTGCTACGTGGCGGTGGCGGGGGGCTGCATTTGGTCGAGTATCCGGTCTCCGCCTGCCTGACGGCCGGGCTGTGGCGGCTGTTCGGTGGGTCGCTGGACGTTTGGGGGCGAGCTACGGCCGTCGCGTTCAGCACGGCCTCGGTGGCGTTGATGTTCGTCTACGTCCGCCGCCGCCATGGGCCGCAGGCCGCAACGGCCGCCGCGATCGTGCTGGCCTTCGCGCCGGTGAGCATCATCTACGGTCAGAGCTTCATGCTCGAGGCGTCGGTCGTCTTCTTTACGTTGGCCGTGCTCTACGCGTTGGATCGCTGGCTGGAGCCGGGCCGCGGCGGCTGGCTGGTCGTGGCCACGTTCTGCCTGGCGCTGCTGCTGTTGACGAAGATCTACATGCTGGTGATCCTGCTGCCGGCAGCGTGGGCCGTTTGGTGTTCGCAGCGGAAGCGTCGTGGTCTTGCCCTGGCCGCGGTCGCGGTGGCCCTGTTGCCGGCCGCCGTTTGGTACGGCTACGTGCTGAGCGAGGCGTCGGCCGGCGGCTCGCTGTCGCCCCGGGTATACTATTCGGTGGTTCAGAGCATGGAGGCCCACCGCAGCCCGCATTTGCTGCTGGGCTCGGCCGATTTCTATTGCCAGGTGCTCGACGATCTCAGCGGCGTGGCGCTGACGCCGATCGGCCTGGCGTTGCTGTTGGCCGGTTTGTTGTATCGTCGATGGTGGCAGTACGCCCCGTGGCTGGCGGCCATGGTGTTGTTGGTGGCGGCGTTGCCGCGAAAGTTCCACGAGGCAAACTACTACTACCTGGTCGTACTGCCGCCGCTGGCCGTGATGGTCGGGCTCGGTTGGGACGTGCTTAGGGAGCGTGTGCGTCCGGGCCGGTTGACCGTGGTGGTGGTCGTGGCGGTGGCGTTGCTCTTCGCGGCGCGATACAGCGTGAAGCCGGCCTTTGTCACACCGCCGGAAGATCGCGCAGTCGTTGCCGCCGCCCGGGCCGTGCGCCAGTTGACGGCCGAAGACGAGCCGGTCGTCACAATACACGGCACCGCCCCGGACCTGCTCTACTATTGTGACCGCCCCGGTTGGGCACTCGACGCGACAACACCCAAGTTGGCCGACGCGTTGGAAAGTTGTCGTCGCCAAGGTGCGCGGTACGTGGTCGTGGTCGGTGACGTGTCGATTCGTGCGGAACTCGTCACGAAGGGCGACGGGTTTCGCGTCTATCGTTTGGCTGGCACGCGTCGGCGGGCTCGTAGAACGTATCGCAAATGGGGTCAGACCGACGTTAGTCATTAGCGGCCAAGTGACAGCAACCGCGGGCCGCTTTTCGGACAGCAACCCCGGGCCACCTAAAGCGGTTATAATGCGGTGAAAAAGGTAATTGAAAGGACATGCTGTGACTCAAAAGCTCACGTGGCCGCGTTGAACAGAGGCGAC
>JABMRB010000577.1 GCA_013202865.1 Candidatus Nealsoniibacteriota bacterium
GAAGCACCCGATCGATGATTCTGAGCTGATTCTAATCGACGTAACTCCTTATTTCAAGACGACTTAATGGTCGCCTCGGCCGGGCGGCGGGGCGGCTCTCGAAACGTAAAGGCGGCGTAATAATCCGGGCCTGGTTCAATCCTGGCCGGTTTTGGGTAACAGAAGCGTCCGGTCCGAGGCAAGAACCACGTGATAGATCAGACGGGTCCACGCCCCATGAGGTGAGGGGTTGTCGATAGGTGCTGTTGTCTGATTTCGATGGAGGAAACTTCCCATGACCGGGCCAAACACAAACCGAGGGCCATGGACGCATCGTTGTCTGATCTATCTGTTCACGGCCGTCTTCACGGTCTTGATCTTCTGGCTGTTGGGCTTCGTGATCGACGATATCGGTAGCTGGTCGGGGCCCTCGTACGATGAGTTGGAAAAGCGGCTGCTGGACCAACAAGTAGTCGCCCGGGCGGAAGAACTGCAATCGCAGATCGACGAAGTGAAACGGACCGTCCAACAGCAGCAGAAGCGACAGCGACTGTTGCAAGACAGTACCAACAACTCCCAGCAGACGATGAACCAACTGTTGGATATTCAGCGTCTGAGTTTGACCAAGGACGTTAAACCCAGCCCGGAAGAGCAGCAAGCGCTGGCCGAATCTCAACAGTTGTTCCTTTCCAATCAGAAGCAGTACCAGGCGCTCAATGAGGAGATCACGCGACTGGAGGAGCGGTTGCGCGGACTGGAGGAGAGCCATCGGGCCACGCAGGACCTTTTGGAAGAGAAGCGTGAGCCGGTCCGCCGCGAGTACCAGGCACAACGCGACCGGCATGACCTGAAAATGGCGGCGTTGAAACTCTCCTTGTTGACGCCGCTGCTGATCCTGGTTGCCGTGCTGCTTCTGAAGAATCGCCGCAGCACGTACGTGTGGCTGATCTATGGGTCGGGGATTGCCGTGGCGTTGAAGGTGACCATGGTGATGCACGAACACTTCCCGAGCCGCTATTTCAAGTACGTGCTGATCCTGGTGACGCTGGCCGCGGTGGTACGAATCCTGGTCTACTTGCTCTCGATGGTGGCTTCTCCCAAGACGGCGTGGCTATTGAAGCAGTACCGGGAGGCGTACGAATCCTTTTTCTGTCCGGTTTGCGGGTACCCAATTCGGCGCGGGCCGCTGAAATTCATGGCGTGGACCTGTCGCAGCCTGAGGAAGGTGTCGGCGCCCGTGCCGACCGTCGCGGAGGCGGAGAAGCCGTACTGCTGCCCGGCATGCACCACTCGGCTGTACGAGGAGTGCGCAACGTGCGGCGAGATTCGCCCGTCGCTGCTGCCCGCGTGCGAGTCGTGTGGCACCGTCAAGCCGCTCCGCGCAGAAGACCACTGCGCAGCCCCCTCGGCCTCGGCAGTGACGCCCGGCAATCCACCCGACGGCATGACACCGTAGCTACCGTCGCCAGACGGTGGAAAACGCCGCCTCTTGCGAATCCAGCTACTACAACTCGATACGGCAACCGTCGCGATAGCTGCGGCGGGCTTGCTGGACGATGGTCAACGCGCGGTAGGCGTCTTCCAGGCCGCACGTCTTGCAGCAGCCGCCGGTGGCGACGTGGTGGAATTGGGCCAAGAGTTGCTCGCCGACCGGACGCTCGCTCTCCAACGATTCCTGATGCCGGCCGGCCTGGTCGAACCAGATCAGCGAGGCCGGCAGATCCACAAACGCAACGCCGCCCGGGCAGGAGACCTGCAACTCGGCCGACGGGCGGTACCCGATCGCCTCCTTCCAGTCGGCCGGTATGTAGCGACCGCAACTAATCTGCGCAACCGGCCCCATGCCGGGCTGGGCCGGGTCGGAGAACCCGAGGCTCATCATCTGGTAGTCTTCCGCCGCCGTGCCTTCGACCGGGTGCATCAGACCGGTGACCCACGTAGCTTCCCGCCCGACCACGTAGCGGCACCAGTCGACCAACTCGGTCAGATCGCGCAACGCCGTGTCCGGGTCGGACCGACCGCAGCAGCGATCTTCCGACGTCGACGGCACAGCCCCGCAGCGGCGATGGCAGAACAACAGCCGGGGTGGGCCCAGCCGGGTGGCAATCAACTCCTTCAACCTCAGCGTGGCGGGCGCGTGGCGGCGGGGGAACTCGGCCACCAGTGCGATGCCGGCCTGATTCACACGCTGCTTGACCGTCTCGGCCGTTTCCGGATCGAGGTCCAACCCGGCCGCGCAATAGACGGCCTTGCCCGCCTCGCACGCCGCCAGGATCGGCAACGCCCCGAACCACTGCGGCGAAAGGACCAGCACCGCGTCGACGTCCTCGCGCTGCGCCAACGCCCTGTATCCGTCCACTGCCGCGGCGGAGAACTCCGCGGCCGCCTGTTCGGCCAGATGCCCCACCTGCTCGCAGATCGCCCGAACCTCGAATCGGTCGGCCAGCGCGCGCAGCGCGGGCGCATGGGTCTGCTGCCAGGCATCGCCCAGTCCAACCAAACCAACGCGAAGCTTCATAGACCATTCCTCGCCAGAATCCGCCCACACCACTCCCATTATATCGGCATCGTGACCCAGAACATTGCGAATGTCCAGTATTTAGCCCGCCGTGAATACA
>JABMRB010000578.1 GCA_013202865.1 Candidatus Nealsoniibacteriota bacterium
CACGTGAACATACCCCGGGAGAACATCCACATCCTCGACGGCACGGTTCCGGCCGACGAGGCCGACGAGCATTGCCGGCGGTTCGAGGAGCGAATTCGACGGGCGGGCGGCATGGACGTGATGTTGCTGGGGATCGGCCGCAACGGGCATATCGGCTTCAACGAGCCCTTCTGCGAGCGTGCCAGCCGCACCCGGCTGATTACGCTCGACCCGGTCACCCGCAAGGACGCCGCCAGCGGCTTCTTCCACGAGGAGAACGTACCCACGCAGGCGTTGACGATGGGGATCGGCACGATTCTCGACGCGAAGAAGATCGTGCTGATGGCCTTCGGCGAGCACAAAGCGCCGATCATCCGCGATGCGGTCGAGGGGCCGGTCACCGACCGCGTGCCGGCCAGTTTCCTGCAGGAGCACCGCAACGCGGCCGTGCTGTTGGACGCGGCGGCCGCCGACGAACTGACGGCCGTGGCCACGCCCTGGATGCTCGGTCGGGTGGAGTGGACCGACGAGTTGATCAAACGGGCCGTGCTGTGGCTGTGCGAGAAGACGGGCAAGGCCCTGTTGAAACTCGACGGGAGCGACTTCCGCCAACACGACCTGCACCAGTTGCTCCGCGACCATGGGCCCTCGCAGCAGATCGCCCATCACGTGTTCAAGTGGATGATGAACACGATCGAATACAAGCCGGCCGGCCGGGAGCCGCGGCGCGTGCTGGTCTTCAGCCCCCATCCGGACGACGACGTGATCAGCATGGGCGGCACGATGATCCGGCTGATCGAGGACGATCACGAAGTACACGTGGCCTACATGACCAGCGGCAATATCGCCGTATTCGACCACGACGCCCGGCAAGTAGCCGACCTGATGGCCGAGCTGAACCGCCGTTTCCAGATCGACGTGGAAAAGACGCCGGCCCTGGAGGCCGAAGTGATGCGGTCGCTGGCCGAGAAGGAGCCGGGTGAGCCGGACCTGCCCGAGGTGCTGAAGATCAAGGGTCTGATCCGGTGGAGCGAGGCGAAGGCGGCCGCGATGGTTTGTGGATGCAAGGAGGAGAACCTGCACTTCCTCGATCTGCCCTTTTACCAGACCGGCACGATCGCCAAGAAGCCGATCGGCGAGGAAGACGTGCGGCTGGTTCGCGAACTGATCGAACGGGTCGATCCGCAACAGGTCTACGTAGCCGGCGATCTGTCCGATCCGCACGGCACGCACCGGGTATGTGCCGAGTTGATCTTCCAGGCGTTGGATGCGGTCGGGGCCGAGCGGGGGAGCCGGCCGGACGTGCTGTTGTACCGAGGCGCATGGCAGGAATGGGCCTCGCACGTGATCGAGATCGCCGTGCCGCTAAGCCCGGGCGACCTGAAACTCAAGAAGACGGCCATTTTCCGGCACGAATCGCAGAAAGACTCGGCCCTGTTCCCCGGCCCGGACGACCCGCGGGAGTTCTGGCAGCGAGCCGAAGACCGCAACCGCAACACGGCCGATTTGTACAACCGGATCGGTCTGCCGGAGTATTACGCCATGGAGGCGTTTGTTCGGTGGCGACAGTAGGCATCGATTGACAACCCGGCGGGACGCTACGGTTCTCAGCGGGAGGGCTTTGAGATCCGAACGGCGAGTGCCTTGGCCCAGAGATGGCGATGGCCGGGCCTGCCGGAGAGATACCAATACCCGTCCTTTTCAATGTAGACTCGCAACTCATCGATATACGAGTGAACGCCGCCACCGATTGCCGTTAGCAAACAAATGCCGTCGCGTTGGTGGATCATTTTGACGGGTGGTTGTCCGTTACGCCACGCATGCTCCTCGATCTCGACCGACGTCGGTGGCGGGAACTTCACGCTGATTGCGTTGACCCACAGGTATCCCCCGAGGCTCTTGCCGCTGAGATACCAGTACCCGTCGTCGTGGGCCTCGATACTCAGGGCATCTTCCGCCTGGCTGAACGAGCCGCCCATGCTGGCGAAGCCACAGAGTCCGTCCTGCTTTCGAATTATCTTTGTCGGTGGTTCCCCGTGCGCCCACGAGTGTACGTTGACTTCCACGCTGGTGGAGATCGGCAATCGCAGGCTGGCCACGTCGACCCCTAAATGGCTCTGTACCGACTTGCCGAAGAGATACCAGTATCCGTCGTCCTCGACGCGAACTCCGGCGGATTCCCCACCACCGGCAAAGAACCCGGTGATCGACATCAGGTAGCAGAACCCGTCCTGTTTGGGGATCAGCTTCGTGGGCGAATCGTACGCCCGCCAACGGTGTTCGCCGAGTTGGTACTTGAGCGGGGCGAGGGCGCGAGCCGGTGCAGGCGACGGTGGTGAATACCCCAATCGGTCGATTTCCTCCAGCCGCTTTTCCGCTTTGATTCTGGCAAGACCGGCGGTCTGTTTGGTCATCGCGATGCGGTACCAGTAGGCCGCCCGAAACAGCAGGTGCCTCTGCCCGGCGTCGATCTCTTGCGCCAACTTCCACCATGCGTCGGCCAACTCGAATTGACCGGCCGGTTCGCTCGGAGGAGAGGAGATCTCCCGCTCGGCCAGCGCCTTGAGTCCCTGATGGCTTCCTTTGGCCAGATGGGGTAGCCCCCGGTCCCAGTCGCCCGTTGCGAAGCAGTACCGCCGGCCCACCAGTAGATTGGCTTCCGCGTCGTCGCCATTGGCCCGGACCGCCGCCAGCGCGTCCTGGAATTCCTCCCACGACTCGTGCAACGCCTTCACTTCGACACGGCGGTCGTAGATCTGCTTGCGATACGTGCGGCCGGCCGACCTCATGCAAGCCTTGTACGCCGCGTCGATCAGGCTCATTGCCACGTCGCACCGTTGTTGGGCTATCGCCCGATCGATCATCGTTCGAGATCGCTCCACGAGGGACTCGATCGCGGCAGCGTCGATCGCCTGATCGCCGAATCGGACCAGCGCCTTGGCTCTGGCGGCCAGCAGGTCCACGTCGAAATCGGCTGCCACAACGTCCACGGCCTCGAACATCAAGCTGGCGTCGCCCGCGTCACTGGCCAGTTCGGTCACCTTGCCGAACAACACGAATCGCTTGACAGGGTTGTCTCTTGCCTGCCAACCCAGGTCGAACAACTGCCCGGCCAGCTCGAGTTTCTGCTGCGATGTTTTCGCGCCGGCAAAGTCGAACCTTTCCTCGAGTTGCCGGACGATCTCCTCCTGCGCCATCTCGGAGGGGATGGCGAGAAGCTTCGGCTCCGGCGGAGGAAGCGGCAGGGAATTGGCCTCGCCTGATGCCGGTGTTTCAACGCCCACCGGCACGTCGTCAACCGGTTTCGCCGGCACCTGCGCCGTGGCCTCGGGCTGGGGCTCGGGCTGGGGTTTGTCGGCCTTGATCGCCGTGTCGGTGTTCTCCGGTGACGCGACCTTCTGCGGGATTTCGGGGGCCTGGCTTAACGATCCGGGGGCTGGCGGTGGAGCCACCGCTTGCTGACGCTCGTTCTCGGGCCGATCAAGAGGCGGCCGCGTCTGGCCGGACGGCCTGCTGCCCAGAATCAGCCAGACCAGAATCAAGAGGAAACCGCCCCCCGCTATGCCGGCGACGGCCACAAGCCACGCCGGACGGTTGCTTGCCGCAACGCGAGACTGCCCGACTGACATACCTGCATCGAGCCGCTCGACTGGCTCGACTGGCTCGACTGGCTTGACTGGCTTGACTGGCTTGACTGGCTTGACTGGCTTGAGCGGCTTGACTGGCTGGGAATCGGTCCGTTGAGCCCGCAGTTGCCCGCGCAGCAGCTCATCGTAGCCCGTCTTTTTCCGGGGAATCAACAAGCACAGTTTGGCGGCCGCCACTTCGTTGAGCAATTCCTGCGACAGCTCGGCGCGTGGGCTCGTCTGGAAGGTGCGAAGATAGGACATCCGCTGATCGGCCGCGGTCTCAATCACATCGGGATCGTCCTCGAACGGCTCAATCCCAAGCAGGCGGTAATGGTTCGGTGGTTGGTCTTCGCGCGGAATTCCCAGCCACTGGTGGTAGGGATCGAAGGAATCCGGCATTCTTCCCTTCCTCGGCACGGACGGGCAATACCGTCCGCACGCCTGAAGCCGACCGTGACCGGTTGTAGTTTATCGCCCAATATCGAGAATACCGGATGCTGCTCGCCGTGGCAAGCAACCGAACTGCAACGCGAGAACCCAGGCAGCGCGACAAGGGGACGTTGTCCGGCAGCCCGAGCGGATTCCTGCCTGCTGTTTTTCGCCGAAGACCGCCGATTTGCCGAAACCCCCCTTGACTATGCACGGGCGTACAATATACGATTGTCCAGGAGAATACGTTAACCCGACCGCAACACCCACCCTATGGGGGATGTCATGGAATGGATTGAGAGTCTGACGAAGCGTCAAAAGGCCGTTTACGAGTTCATCCGCGACCTGATCCAGAACCGAGGCTACGGGCCCACGGTTCGGGAGATCGGCAGGAAGTTCAAGATTGCATCACCCAATGGGGTGGTATGTCACCTCAAGGCCCTGGAGAAGAAGGGGATGATTACCCGGGAGCCGAACCTCTCGCGGGCGATCCAGCTTGCCAACGAGCCGGCCGAGCTGCGGGGGCTGCCGATGGCCGGGATGATCGCCGCCGGCGTGATGCACGAGGCGATCGAGCAGGACGAACGCGTCGATTTCAACGCGATGTTCGATCCGCTGAACAAGAAGCTGTTTACCCTGGAGGTCGACGGCGACTCGATGGTCGGCGCCCACATTACCGACGGC
>JABMRB010000579.1 GCA_013202865.1 Candidatus Nealsoniibacteriota bacterium
GGGATATCCGTTGGGATCCGCTTCAAGCCTTTCGGATAGACCGTCTACTGGTCGATCGGCCATGCCGTGACATCCTATGTCACCCGATACACTCGGTACCCGAGGGGCGAATTCTGTTTGTCGTCGTCCCCGTAGAAAACGTCGCGTAAGTGATCGTTCGTTCTAAGCTACCTCGTTCGGAGCGGGGTGGTTGTGTTTCTTAACACGACTGCTCCGCCGGGAGCAGTCTCAATTCTCGGAGGTCGTTCCCAATGATCGCACTACAAGATCCCGTTTGCCGCAAGAAGTACCCACCGGTATGGCATGAGGGCTTCATGGCCATGTTGCCCATCATCCAACGGCGAGCTAGCCTGACCTTCCGGCATCTGGATAAAGAATCCAAAGAGGAGGCTGTCGCCGAAACGATTGCCCATGCCCTGGTGGCCTACTTGCGGCTATTCGAGCAGGGCAAGGTGGACATAGCCTATCCGACAGTTCTCGCTCTGTACGCCGCAAGGCGAGTGAAGATCGGTAGAAAGGTCGGCATGAAGCTAAACGTCCATGACGTCGCTTCTGAGTACAGCCAGATCTCCAAAGGCATCAGCATCAAGCGGCTCGATCGATATGACCACGAAGAAGGGTGGCGGGAAATTCTCGTCGAAGACCGGCATGCCGGACCGGCGGAAACGGCCGCCAGCAGGGTCGACCTGGCCGACTGGTTTCACAGGTTGCCGCCGCGAGATCGCAAGATTGCCGGTGCGTTGGCCGTCGGCAACAGCCCGGGCGCAGTCGCTCGGCAGTTCCGCATGCATCCGAGCCGGATCAGCCGGAAACGTAGGGAGTATCTGCGAAGTTGGAGCAGATTTCAAGGCGAGGAGATCCCGACTCGCCCGTTGCGGCGCCAGTCGAAAAACCAACCATCTTGAAGGTGATCCCTTGGCCGCCGGCTCTGCCTGTCCCTTCCGCACGAAGTTGGATCGGGCGGGTGGTGTCGGGGCCGGGGCGCATACTGGAACCTCGCCGGAGCCCCACAGACTATCACCGCATACATTGACGGAGGATCGTTTTGTCCGTAGGGTAAGAGGTGAGAGTTGTCAACCTGTATTCGCCGTAACGCTTGCCACTCCTGAGAGCATGCCCGTGGTAGAATCATCTGACCAATCCGGTACTGACCCTTCCACGTCGTGGATTGTGCCTCGGCCGACAGAGGTGGTCATGGAGTTGCCCATAGCGTACCGGTGGGAATTCACCCGACGGCATCCCTATTATCTGCTCTTTTGGGAGCAGGCCCATCGCTATCTGCAGGACCCCAAGGACGACACGGCCGAGGGGATGTTGGGGAAAGCGGCCGTGTTTATGCTCACCTTGATTGGCGTTACGGGCGACCCACGTTCTCCGGGTGCGGAGCTTGATGAGGTTGAAACCGCCGACCTATCCGGAGCTTGGAGAAACGGGGCGATTGCGCCGATCACGTTCCGTGGCTTGGCCGGTGTAATGCTCAAGGAACTTCCGCCGGAATCCCGATTGGCCATCGGCAAACTGCTGGTCGATTCCGCCTCGATAGACGACGGTGATGCACCACACGATTACCACCTCTTCTCGGAGTTTCTCAAACTCCAAGACCCTTCGCTCGATAAGATGCCCGTGGCCCCAATTATCGGCGTTGACGTGAACGCACCGCTGCGAACGATCGTCGCAGCAATCGAACAATGGGTCCGTGAACTAAAGGCCCAGCAGGGAATCCCGGAACACCGGCGTCATTACGATAAGCTGCCGGACTATCTGCGAGTGTGGGATCTTCGCGAGGGTTGGATTGGCGACTGTTACGACAGCAGCCGTGAAAGGACCCTGCAGGAAATCGCCATCGAGTTGTCCGAGTCGCTGTCTACGGTCCGCAACCGCTACCGATCCGCATTTCGCTATATCGCTGGGCAAGACTACAGTCCGGAACTTTGGGTCCGTCTGTTCGGCGTGATGAAGACATCCAAAGTTATTGAGCCGGAAGCTCGCCCCAGACTTACTACGCGTCGGCCTTGGCGGTCCCCGGTGCGACGTGACGTGCCCGAAACTGTACTTGCACCACAAGAGCAAGAGGGCCACCGGGGTTCCTTCTTGGTGAATAATGTGGTTACCCCCGACATGCTGGAGACGGCCGAACTGCTGATGGACATCCAGACGCTAATCGATCGCGGCTTGAGTAACGAACAAATCGCCGATGAGCTCGAACTTTCCCGTGAGACCGCCGACGATCTCTTGGAGTACTTCCGCCAGCGTCAGCAAGAGGGTATCTGACGAATTCGCCCCGGTTGGCCGCGGCGCCGGCAAACGGGTCTCTTCCAAAGCGAGAATCTGATCGCTGTCCGGACGTTCGTCTTGTCCCCCGGCACCTTGGCGCAACCGCCCTCTTTCGTCCCCGCCCGACAGGTTCCATGCTGCACGCGGTCGTCGCCCCGCGGCGAAAACGGCCACTCAACTCCCCCTCGGAATCTGTGCCAGAAATCTAATGCCCCCGCTATTTGGCAACCGGGAGTACATGGCCTTGGCGTGCGAGACGCCAGCCTTACTCAGTCCCTTCGTCCTGGGGGTTATAGATGGCCGTGATACCGGATGCCAACGGTGGGCAACTGCTGACCATTGAAGAACTTCGCCAAAAGAGCCGGTTGGCCGTGGTCGGAAGTACAACCTCGGAAAGCACTCGCTGGGCACACGCGATCGGGATGAGGCGTTGAACCGCCTGCGGCTGCTCGACCAACAGAAGGCCGTCGAACTGGGGCTTGCCGATGACAACGCGATTCGGCCGGGCGACGCTATCTCCGTCGCCGACGGCTGGAACTTCTACCTGGAATACGGCGGCCGTAGCAGGGTGCTGGGCGGCGTGTCCCCCGGCACGTTGCAGCGATACGGCGCGGTTCGCGACAAACACGTCAAGTTCTGCGCGAAACATGGCATTGTGAATTGGGGTGACTTCAGCAAACAGATGATGGAGAAATACGGAAACCGGCTCAGCCGGAGTTTTGCTGATCGTACCGTATTCCTAGAGTTGACCCTAATCAAGTCGGTAACCAACTGACTGATTGCCGAGAAGAAACTGCCGGTTGACTGCAAGATCGACTATCCCCTCCGCAAACCCCAGGGCACGGA
>JABMRB010000580.1 GCA_013202865.1 Candidatus Nealsoniibacteriota bacterium
GATCCATTGAGGCATCCATTCCACCTGCTAGCAGATACGCATCGCCAGCAAACAGCCGGGATTCTCCCGCCAATGTTTACGAAAGCCAATACCAAAAACACGCTTTATTGCAGCGTCTAAAGGGCCAGCGGGAATTGCTGCTCTGTTGCTCACATTGGCGGGGGATGTCGTCTTCTTCGCCGTACCACCTGTATGGACAAGCTTGGAC
Source organism: Candidatus Nealsoniibacteriota bacterium (assembly GCA_013202865.1). Classification (GTDB taxonomy): domain Bacteria; phylum Planctomycetota; class Planctomycetia; order Pirellulales; family Thermoguttaceae; genus JABMRB01. The sequence goes on from JABMRB010000580.1 coordinate 209, forward strand.
ATTTCGATTTGACGCCGAGGATCTAGACAAGTCGCAGTGATCGTAAGGACCGCAAGGCCACCGGCCAGACCCCTCTGCGGGGGTGGCTGCGGTCCGTCTTGAACGCGTGGAGCGGCTCCCTCAACGCGTGTTTGTCTGCGCTACGGAATGCACTTGCCATCGTGCTGTTTCTTGCGTAGGTTGTGAACACCGACGCGCCTCCGGCGATTTGTGGCTGGCGACGCCGGTGGGGGCGCCTACGCGCGGCAGGCGAGTTCCAACTCCGGCGATGGCTCCGAGAAATGGGTCCGGCCTGTTGAAAAAGTTTGGGCCTCGGAGAGGCCTGATCGCGGGCAGAGTTGGGTACCTCTAACCGCTTGAGCAGCACGACATCAGCCAGCAAGGGAATAGGAAGATAAGGCGATTCAGGTTCTGTGCTGTCACGCTCAGATAGGCCTGGATCTGCACTTTGGGCCTTCCGCGATATCGAGCGCGTGTGAGGCCATGGTTCTGTTTCGCCTCGGCGAGCCCAGACTTTTTCAACACGCCCGGTCGTTTTCCGGGACACCGAAGCACGGGTTGCGTTAAAGTGCCTCAGTAGCCAGCGCCGCGGTTTCCGGGCGGCGCTGGTGGTGAAGGGTGCTTGAACCGTAACGCGCACTCAGGGGAATTCGGACGGGGGGGTTGCCCGGAAGGGCGTTGAGGAACTCGACAGTGGCTTTCTGGTCCTCCAGGGTAAGCCCCTCACTGGCAACAGCCTTGAGCATCCCCGAAAGGTTGGGATTCTCCAAGCCGTCCTTGGCCATCAGTGTCGCTGCGTCTTCAAGGGTCGCCGCGCTCCCGTCGTGGAAGTACGGTGCCGTCTTGGCCACGTCGTGTAGCGGGACGACTCGACGGCGTCCAGCGCCTTGGTAACGATCGGCTTGATCTCGGACTCGATCTTCTCGGTGAACGGACCGGGCAGGAAGAACTTCTGGGCCTCTCCGCCCTCGTAGCCGCCTTCACGCACAATCCGCTTGTCGGGAATGTACGCGTCCACGTTGGTCACGTAGCCGATTACCATGGAATGCTCGCTGGGGGCCATCGATCGCAGCATCGGTCCCCACGGGCTGCACACTTCTCCTTCCATGCCGAAGATCGTCAATTGGTTGCCCAGTTTCCAGATTTGTACATCGTAACGGTAACTCTGGCTGTGATCGGGCAGCGCCAGGAACTGCCTGGCGACCCAGGCATAGTAACGCTTTCTCGACCCGAAATAGGCCTGTTCTTCGAGTTCCTCGCGCGACCAACGCTCGCCATAGCTGAGTTGCCCCGACGCCAGCGAGCAGGTCAACTGCCCGGCAAGCGGGATCATCCGCCCCTTTTCCAAGTGTCCCAGTACGGCCCCCGCTAGCTTCTCGCCCGCCGTCTTTGATCGTTCCGGGTCGGCGGAGAAGACGAGCTTGCCGCTCTCGGGATCTTCGCGGACGACCTTTGCGTCGCCGCCGCAGCCCTGAACAAACAGGGCCTTGGTCTGGGGCAGTTGCGCCGCCAGGTAGTCGCGCATTGCGCCGGGGTAGTCGGGAGTCCACTTCTCGATCTTCCCCGAGCTGGTTGGGTGGCAAGCGTGGCCCACCACCAGCAGTTGCTTGGGCGACTTGTCCCGCTTGATGCGGAGGATCGGCGTGTGGCCGTCGAACGAACCTTCCGGGTACGGGCCCCAGGTGATCTTGCCGTCCTTGGGCAACCGGCGGTTGCAGCCGATACCGCGGAAGTCGATCGAGCCGTACTCGATCGTGGCGGGCGACAGGTTCTCCAGCGCGGCGTCGACGCTGCCGAGAATCTTGTCTTCAAGAAAGCCCATGTACCATACGTTCGGCGCGCCGGCGGCAAACGTGGCGTGGAACCGGGTCGCAGGGCCCCAGTGCGTGTGCGAGGCCGCCAGGATGACGTTCTCCGCCGGGATGCCGTGTCTTCGGGCGATCGAGCGGCGGATGGCTTCGGTCATCACGCGACCAAAACCGGCGATGTCGGCGGTGATGAGCACGGCCGTGCGGCCCTCTCGGTCGCGCAACGCCAGGATCTGCGTCAGCAGCGGCGCCAGGGCCCCCTTGGCATACCTCTCGCGGCCGAAACCGCTCATCTGGACTTGCCCCACGCCGGGCGTGATCTGTGCCTCGGCGTAACCGACGGACCACTGCCGGTCGGCTGCCTCGTCGGCCGGCGCCGCCGAGCACGGCAGAACTGCCAACACCATCGCTACCAAAGTTGTACTTCTCATGGATAGCCTCCTTAACATGGTATCAGATTTCATCGACCCCTTCAACGGGCTTTCCGGATTCGTTCAGGATCGTCCCGGTGGCCTTCGGCTTCGCCCGCGGCCAAGATGTTGTTCCACCGGCGCGGCAGGCTATGGCTCCATGTTGCCCGGCTTCAGCCGGTGGGCCAGCGATCTGGCCATGTAATCATCCAAACGTTCCAGTTCAAATTCCGCGATCATTGCATCAATGTCGATGGTCTCGTGTTCGCTGGCGATGAGTACCGGTCCGAGCAGGCCGGGGTCGGTGATCTTCACCTTGGGTCCGTACTTCGCTTTCATGGCCCTCAGCCGGTCCCAGTTCTCGTCGAGGTGGACCAGCGCACAATCGAGATTGACCGTCGCGACGGCACAGTCAAAGTAGTTGGTATTGGAAGCGATGACGTTGCCCAGTGGATTCCGGATTTGGGACGGCGCGGCCCGGCCGGCGATCGCACCAACGAAGTGGCTGCGGCAGGAATAGGCCCAATACTGCTGCATCAAGCCGCCGTGATACATGGACGAAAACACGATCAGATCGGGCTGGGCCTTAACGTACTTCAGACGCAGTTCGTCGAAGTTGAGATCGAAGCAAATGGCAAGCGCGACCCGGCCGAAATCGCACTTGATGACGGGCGCCTCCTTGCCGCAGAGGATGCGCTTGTCGATCTCTCCAATCGTCGGATGGTTCTTGTTGTAGATGCCGGCAATGTTCCCCCGACGGTCAATCATGATGCTGGAATTGCGCCACGTTCCGTCAGGCAATGCTCGCTTGGCGGAGTAAACGATGTAGCACCGGTTTTCCCGGGCAACCTCGGCAAAGAAGTCCCGTACCTGGTTCTTCCGGACGAGATAGTATTGGTTCAGCTTGTCGCGGGAGGGCCCTCTGGGCCGGTCGCACGCTTCCGGGACAACGATCAGGTCCGGCCGGTCGGGCAGCACCCGGGCGAACAAGCCTCGCCAATGTGCAATGACTTGCTCAACCAGCCTCTGAGGCTCCACGTTTGCTCTCACTGTCATTGGGCGAGGACCGATGGTTGCTATCGTTACAAAGCCCTTCTTCTTGCCCTCCGCTGGTTGAGGCCGAGAGGAATCCGTTTCCACGAACGATGAACGGTCGGCTGTTTGGGATGCAGCATCTGTTGGATTGGTGCGATTCTCTTCTGCCCTCGAACATTGCGGGAAGGCATATTCGCCAGATGCGCAAACCAGGCAGCACCATACGAGCAGGCTGATTCCGCTGAACCGACGAGTTACCGCGAATGGAATTGTGACGCGTTGTATCATGGTTGAATTCCTTGGGGTGAAAACGAAACGAGGCAGGAATTGACGAGGGTATCGGGCCGGAATTCAGTCGGGGAAAGGTCGCCAAGACGTATCCCGCCGCTGAACGAGAGATTCATGCTACCGCTCCAGGGGCGCCCGCTGCTGCGGCTTCTTCAGGTTGATCTCCCCGTACATCTCGGTCGTTTCTACTTGTTCACCGGTAGCACCAAGCGACCGCCATACTTCAGGTCCCAGGTTTCGCCGAGCGAGCCCGCATACTGGCGAAACTCCGCGTTTTCCGACCGCCACGCCGTAATGTTAAAGGGGAGGGGGCGGCCTGCGTCGGAGTCCACGCCGAGCGCGTCGAGCGGGATAATCCACTCGGAGCGCCAATCATTCTCTCGAATCTCTGACTTGTAGACAACCTGTTTCAGCAGGGCCTGTGCGGTTTCCGCCATGGCACCTCCAGCAGTCGCGCTCTGAATCTGCCCGCCGGCGAACCCCCTGAGCACCCAGGTTACCGGCTTTCCTTCGGCGTTCTTGCCACCCAGCGCCACTTCCAACGCGACGTCGGCTCGCTTGCTTACGTCGCCCCAGGTGTAGACCATGTAGCCATGCCGCACCACGCAGCCCCGCCCGCCAACGTACCTGCTGAAAGCGTCCAGTTTCACCGGATCCAGGTCCACCTCGACGGGAGACCTGGCTGCCCACTGTTTGCCCGGATAGACCGATTCAACCGCCCCGCATGGGGAAATGTGTTGAAGGAAGAGTGCCGCCAGGAAAGATGTCCCGATTGCTGTTCGGTGTCGCATTTCGACTTATTCCTCCTCTCGCGTGCAATGTAGTTGCCCACACTGAGGCCAACCGCCCGGACAGGTGGGCAGTCTCAGTTCGTAAGCTCAGCGGCCGATCAGCACGACCCAGTGGCCTTTTCCGGGCGGTGTGAGGGTGACGGTAGTTCCGCCGTCCAGCGTTCTTTCTCTTGCCCACCGGCTACGCGCAATGTCGAGCCACCTTGCGCTGAACGCCCCTTTGGCTGCGCGGAGATCGATCCCGACGGACTCGCCATTGGGGAAGTAGACGGCATATTCCCTGCCGGGATTCGCGGTCGCGTAGGCCCCGTTCGCCCTTCGGTTGGAAAGCACATCATTGCGAGCTACGCACGTGAAGATGTCCATCTCATCCGTGATCATCCGCATGCTCCTTATGTTTGCCTGCGCCTTATCACCCAGTCCCAGACCATAGGGTGGACGATGGAACCTTGCGGACGCCATTCCGCCGAAGATGTTACGCCAGAACCGCTCCACGCCGTCCACATCCGCGCGAAACCATCGTTCCGGTCCGGTATCGGCCCCGTAGATCTTGACGTTGGTCAGCGGTCGAACGTTATCGTCAACCCTGGATAGCTGAAGCCGCAGGCTGTTCCAGTGGCTTTGCCCCCTCTTGTGACTGTTTTGCGAAACGTCCACAAATGAGTAGGTCCTGGGGTCGTCAAACGTCGCGTGCGGTATTGGTGGGTCCTTGTCGAGGTGGTCGTACCACATCTCTGTTGTTTCAACAACAACGCCGGCCTCTTTCGCCTTCGCCTTGACGTACTCCGACCAGTATTTTCCCCACCGGGGCGTTGCCGCCGTTTCATTGTCCATGCAGTAGAGGACATGGCCGAACTTCAACGAGTAGGAAAGCATTTTATCAACGAACCTTCGCTGATACTTCAACACGGTTTTCTGGTCCCTTACCTCCGGCACCGACTGAAAAAAGACGTTTTCGGAATGGCCGGGGCGATGGTCAACGACTTCGGAAAGCCCCGTTTGTTCAGCCGTATAGTTGATGTTGTTCTTCGGGTTAAACGGATGCCGCTGCCAGGGTTCGCGATAGAAGTCGTATGTGGCCCAGATTTCCACCTGCACGATGATGTCCCGTTGGC
>JABMRB010000581.1 GCA_013202865.1 Candidatus Nealsoniibacteriota bacterium
GGGTAGCGTAACTTCCCAAGAGACCACAGGCAGTTTTAACAATAGATGGGACATCCCCGTCGAGTCGGAAGCAGCCTGTTCAAAGGGCATTTTCGTCCGTGGCCAGCGTCAAGGCGTGGGGAGAGCGTATTGCCCTGATACCGATTGGGCCGTTCATATTCGGGTATCGAAGGACAACTTCGAGGGCCTGAGCAGATATCGTCATTTTCCGGAGGCTGACGATGCTTGACATTCACCAACAACATATTGTCGAAGAGAACTTGTCCGTCGCGTGGGCCAAAGCATTTCTTGCCACGGCAGAGAACCCGGAGGTTTCTCCGCTGACGGTGACCGTTACGGGCTTTGAAAGCGGTCGGCCTGCTGAGGACGACCGCATTCGCACGGCCTTGGACCAGAGTCTGAAATCCAATGGCCTACATTCCTGCGAAACGGTCGCCGGGACGATCTTCCCGTCAAGTCTCTGGAATCCCCAACTCGACCGAAGTGCGTTGTTCGACCGATACCTGAAGATTCTGCCCAGCATCCGTAAGTGCAAAGGCAATCACAACGGCGTCTACTTTGAACGGCTCATCAACTACAAGCCAGGCGGCGAGGGCAAGGTCGTCAACCAACTCGACTACATTATCAGCACGTACAAGGCGGGGAATCACCGCCGGAGCGCTCTGCAGGCTTCGATCTTCAACCCGGCCCGCGATGCTACCAACCAGCGTCAACGAGGCTTTCCATGCCTTCAGCAAGTTGGGTTCACCCCGAATCCACGAGAACAAAGCATGGCAGTATCAGGGTATTATCCCATGGAGTACATCTATGTCCGGGGTTACGGGAACTACCTCGGCTTGTGCCGTCTTGGCCAGTTCGTAGCGCACCAGTTGGGCCTTGAGATGACCAAGATGACCTGTTTTGTCGGCGTGGGCAAACCGGGCGAGGTAGCGAAAAAGAAGAACTTACGTGCTCTTGCGGAGAATATCCGCGCCATTATCAGCGATTGAGAGGACTTGGCAATCGGGAAACCGTGCGGTTCGCCTGGAGCGTCCAGTGTCGACAATCGCCCATCTCTCGTCGCCGAATGATCAGACTGACCCACAGCAGCTTAAGCAAGGATGTGGCGGCAACCGTGAATACACTCGCTCGCAAAAGACTGGTAGATGCCAAGGATATCCGAAGTCGCTGGAGTCCCGCGCAACCTACCGTTGCATTCGATACCTACTGGCGATTTGCCGCTGAACGTCAGGCAATCTTCTTTCGGCGGATGGAGCAATCCGAAGGGCCCTGGACGGAAGATCCCATATTGCAGCGTCACAAATTCACCAACGTATACAGAGTTTCGGATCGCGTCAGCCAATTCCTAATAAAACATGTCATTTATGAAGGCGACTCCACCGCTGACGAGTTGTTTTTTCGGATAATGCTCTTCAAGTTGTTCAACAAGATTGACACCTGGGCGCTATTGCAGCGAGAATGTGGTCCAATTGGTTACACCAACTACTCGTTCAAGGAATACGGCTCCGTTCTCAGCCACGCAATGAATCGTGGCGAGCGGATCTACTCCGCCGCCTACATCATGCCGGGTGGCCGGCGGTTTTTTGGTCACGCGAGGAAGCATCAGAACCACCTTCGGCTTCTTGAGGCAATGATGAAAGATGGAGTTGCCGGAACGATATCGCGTGCTACTCGCATGGCCGACGCGTTTGATGTCTTGGTATCCTATCCTACGATTGGCAACTTCCTGGCGTATCAGTTCGTTACGGACATTAACTACAGTACGCTGACCAGCTTTTCCGAGATGGAGTTCGTCATGCCGGGCCCGGGTGCCTCAGATGGAATCCGCAAGTGCTTCGCGTCCTTGGGAGGGGTAACTGAACCAGAGATCATTCTGCTGATGGCACAAAGGCAGGACGAAGAGTTTGAAAGGCTCGGGGTCCAGTTCCAGAGACTCGGGAACCGCCGGCTGCAGCTTATTGACTGCCAGAATCTATTCTGCGAAGTTGACAAATACTCTCGACTCGCACACCCCGAGTTAAACACACCAGGACGGCGGACTCGCATCAAGCAGGTGTTTCGACAGAATCCAGAACCGATTGAATACTGGTATCCGCCAAAATGGGACGTTGGCGATGTTTCCCAAGCATTGCCGGAGTGAACACGACAATGAATGGTAAGGGCACAATTGGGAACGGCGACAGGTATCGTCTGAGGGACCTCAAAATAGAGGTTACCCAGGCGTGCCTTCTGTCATGCATCCACTGCTCCAGCGACGCCTCCGCTGGTGGATACAAGGAAATGGAGGCGGGAGCGGCCACGAGCATCGTGAGGCAGGCGGCGGAGATGGGGGTTGCCAAAATCGCGATCTCCGGCGGTGAACCGTTGCTATGGCCGGGAATCGAAGAGTTGCTCGAACTGTGCCGCAGCCTCGCTATGCATCCGACCGTATACACTTCCGGGATCGTCCCCGATTCACAGAAAGCAATGGATCGACTGAGGGCTCTTGGCGTCCACAGAGTTGTTTTCAGCTTCTTCAGTGGTCGACCAGAAGTCCATGACGAAGTCACCCAGACGAAAGGGAGTTGGGAGCAAACGCTGGCGGTTGTCCAGTCTGCGCGAAACGCTGGGCTACCCGTCGAGTTCCATTTTGTTCCGATGAGGCTGAACTACACTTGCCTGCCTGAACTCGCAGCACATGCCGCGAATCTCGGCGTGCGTCAGATAAGCGTCTTGCGATTGGTGCCGCAAGGACGCGCCAGGTGCGACAAGAACCTATTGTTGTCGGATGCCGACAACCTTCGACTTCGAGAGATCATCGAAGGCGCGAAAAGACATTGTCGGATTCGGTTAGGTTCGCCGTATAGTGTTTTCCATACAAGTGACAGCCCGAATTGCATGGCGGGAATAGACCGCCTAACCATTGCACCTGATCTCCGGATTTACCCGTGTGACGCCTTCAAGCGAATCGAATCCATGGAAATCGCGCGGACAAGAGAATTTTCAAGTCTGGACAAGTGGTCTCTGTCAGAATGCTGGTTGCATTCAGCGTATCTTCGCACGATTCGGGAGCATTTGCGGCAGCCTTTCAAGTCTCCGTGTTCGGACTGCACCTATTTGCCAGACTGCAAGTCTGGTTGTCCTGCCCAGAAGTATCTCACGCACGGCGAGTTATCCCGTGTACCTGATCCGATGTGCCTCCAAATGGGCAAGAGGTGAGCGAGAACGGGGCAGAGCACGGAGAACGCGGGTGGCCCAGCCGATTCCCCGGGGCAGCGCCGGCCACTTGCTTCGACATGTTCGGGCAGTCGTCTTGGTGACGGAGTCACACGAGGTCGGGGGGGAAACACGGCTCCTCTTGCGACTCCGTCACCCCGGCGTTTTTCCGAAAGCGCGTTTTTAAGTGGCGACGCCTGCTGCGGAAAGAACGACGGGGCTACCCGCTCACGCTGAACGTGACCGAAGAGGTCGACGTCGGCAACGAGTCATCGGGGCCAAGCGAGATCGGGTGCCTAGACGCGTTTCACGCGCTTGACGTAGTTGGTGTCCAGGGGGAACGTGACTCTTGGACTTGTAGATAAGGAATGCACCGGAAACTGCCCTTTGGTGTAAACAGGTGTGCTCACGCTTGGAAAGCGTTGACTCATCCACCATTTGGTCGCAGCGGCCGATTCGGTCAGCATTTCGGTGTACTTCCTCACGGGGTCGATGCTCACCGCGATGTGCTCGCCCGCGGGAGAAGTGTCCATCACGGCGGTTCTAGAGAACTTCTTCATCCACGCGTCCCATTGCTTCTTGTTGTATCTTCTCACGTTGGGAGTGAGCCAGCCAAAGTTGGACTTGATGTCGGGTGCCCCCGCGCTTTTGGCACCGAAGAATTGACGGAGTGTTTTCAGCGCGGGCAACTTGGCGCCGATTGCGCAGCCGCGGAATACCAACTTCTGGATTCCCAGAGCTTGGACGGCGTTCATTCGGTCGATCAACTCCTGAAGGTCTTTCTCCGGGAAACCGCTCCCTTTGGCGATGCTCGCCGCAGAAAGCGTCATCAGGGCGTTCAGCGAGACCGTGTTGGCATAGAACTTCTTGTGCTGCTTCTTGAAAAGCGGCATCACCAGCCCAGCTTGGTTGCCGTGCGAAACAATCAACAGGTCTTTTCCCTTGATCTCGGTCGAACATGCCACGATCTTCCCAAGCAGGGCATGGAGGTTCATCGGGGCGACGAACTCCGGTTTCTCAATCTTGATAGTCATGGTGGCGTCGACCGGCTCCTTGTCGAAGAGCTTGTAATAGTCAAGAGCCGCCTTGCCTGGGAACTTCGGGTCGAACAGACCCTTTGCGCAAAGCGGCTGGGAGGCGCGGCCAAGGACCGGGTGCGTCAACCCCAAGAGAGCGGCGCGGGAAGCTCGCCAGGCTTCCGCCTCGAGGAACGCATCTGGGTCGGAGCCACGCTCAGCAAGCTGCGCCGTATGCGCTAGTTCGTGCCCCAAGACTAGCATCCTGGTCCACACCGGGAGCCCGGCGAGCCGCGTCGAAAGAAGAATCGTAGACGCATCACGGGCTTCAGCAAGGCTGTCTTCGCCGGCAAGGTAACGGTCCACTCTGGGGCCGACCATGACAGATACGCCGGCGAGACTCCTGCCGAACGAATTCTCGAAGCGGAACCGTACAGACTTGGGTAATTCTCGGATCTCCAGGCATGCCATCACGTCATTTCTCCTTACTTCGCGCCTCGGTTGCGCAAACGCAAACGAGGGCAAACTCTATGAATGGTTGGCGTCAGCACGAATTCGTCGTGTCGCAACTCTCCTGAAATCCAACGTCGGTCTTCATAACCAGAGAGCCCTCACCGATAAGCAAATTCCCAGACACGTAAATCGCCTAGCGAATCTCCTTTCAGCCAATTGTTCGTCTCAATTGTGCTGTTTCCGTCTGCCTGATACTGCTATTATCGCCGTCGATCGTGAATTGTTGCGTACTATATTGCCGATCCTTGTTGAGTTCTTCAGCCGGTTCGGCCAAAACGAAAGGTCGCTGTTTAGCTTCCTGTATTCGGCCGACACCAATCTGCGATGGCCCAGGACTGGCGGACATTGTCGACAATCGTCCCGTAGATGAAGCCGTTGTCGAGATTGTCCTCGGGCTGATCGACCAAC
>JABMRB010000582.1 GCA_013202865.1 Candidatus Nealsoniibacteriota bacterium
CCAGCAGACTGGCCCGCGACTCTTGGTACGATTCTCTCACGCACTTCGCATCCCCCCACTTCTGCGCCAGCCACTTCTCCAGCGCGGCATCTGGATCTTCCCACGGGCCGAAGTAGTGCAGCTTTCCACAAACCTTCTTTGCCCACAGCCCGTTCGCGTGGGGGAGGAGGGGGAAGTCGGCGTGCGGTTTGCGCGGCTTCCGATTTGTGGTACGCTTGGCAGGCATGTTACACGTCTTTCCCAAGAGAGTTTCCGGCCTGTTTCAGACCACACGCACCCTCCCTCTCGCTGGATTACCGGTGTCAGTTCGAGTGTCACACACCATTACAGCGATCTCTCCGGAAAGTCGATAAATCCTATGAACATAGAAACTTAGCCCCGGTAGCTCAGGGGATAGAGCTCTGGTTTCCTAAACCAGCGGTCACAGGTTCAAATCCTGTCCGGGGTATTCAACGTAAGCCGTTGGCCCGCCGTTACTTGCGGACGGGCCGACGGCTTCTGTTTTGCTCGCGGCTGTGTCGGTTGTACCTAGGTACATACGGATTCGTTCGGCCGTCTTCTGAACGCTGCCGGGGGCGTAGTGTCGCCTCAAGGTTTCGCGCTGTTGGTGTCGCATCACTCGCATGATATCGGGCTCGGCTAACTCCAACCACTCGTTGAACGTCTCGATGGCCGCAGTCAGAGCGTCCGCCCTACTCGCGACAGGCGCGGCGTCAATAGTGTCGGCGATGATCCCTTCGTTGATAGGAGGTGGAAGCTTGCACGTTTCCGGCAGCGAACGCCCGCTCTCGGCGTCAGTCACCGTGCTTCCACCACTGGCCAGCGCTTCCGTGGCCGGTTCCGAAACTCCGGCCGGGCCAATCAGCCGTTGTGGGCTAACCGGCACCGACGAATCCGTCCAGGCACCGCCGGTCAACTTCTCTACAGCATGAGCAGACGCAGAAAACAAGTTCCAGGGGAGTCCGGTCGCCAGTACGGGACTCAATTCCTTGCGATTGTCCGGCAGCGGAAGTCCCACTTCCTCTGGAACCTCTACTGCGAAGCTTCCATTGTTTGCTTCCTCGTTCTTGTCATCCGAGGTCCTGGACGACTGAAAGAAACATTGGCCAATCTTTACGGGCGCATTTCCGATCTGCTGGTAAAGCAACTCCAACCACATTCTTTGACACGAGAAAGCATCTCCCTGTATGTTCTGCCTACCGGCTGCCGACTCACAAAGATCAGTAAACACCCCCGACGCCTCTTCAGCAAGTGTTTTGAACAGCGAGATGCCCTCATGCTCGCTATCATGGAGAAACGAATGTCGAGTATCAAGGTAGCATCCGTTCCAAAGCGCCGAGTCAATGTGCAGTCGGTGCGTATCAACAGACAATACGCCCTTCGGTTTTCGCGAGCCACCGCGAACCAACGAAACATTCCATTGTCCGTCGGATGCGCCGTCATTCACGTAAAATGTCATAGCATCCTTGTTTCCTCCTAGGGCTTCCAACAACTTCGCATAAGACGCCTCGTCCAAGTAGTACGATCTCTGGATGATCTTCCCGAGGTGTTGTTCGTCGGAACGAATCGCTACGTGGTACAACGTCGCGTACTTCTCCGACGCTTCTATGAACTGCCGGTACAGTCCTTCGATCCGGGCCGCTCGGAGCCGATCTGACAAGGCCATAGACACCTGCTTTTCCAAGTCGGACCGGTCCGGGCGACTCGCTGGGAAAGGCGGTGAGAACCAGCGCCGCCGCCCGGACCGCTTGGCCGGACCGCTTGCAAGTCGATGCCGACCGTCCCGAACGTTCTTGACATTCTACCCAATCTCGTGGAAGTCCAGAACCACTGCACGCCCGGTTTTCCGGACATTTCGCCTCCCCCGTCCGCAGTCTTTCCACGGCGACTCATCCACGGAAGCCGTCGACCGCCTCGAATTTCTCGGTACTCCCAGGCGTCTTGGTTGGTTGAGCGATTCGTCAATCGCGTGAAGTCGAGGCAGTGGGCTTGACGCCTGTTGTGTCAGAGGCCACTCTACGGCTTGGGAGGTTGAAATGATTAGGTGGTTGACAACTGGCTTTTTGCCCCGAGTCCGACGCACTGTCAAAAGGTGGCAGGATGACGATGGCGCCATGCTGGCCGCCGCGATGGCATACTATGCTGTGCTTTCCCTGTTTCCGCTACTGTTGATCCTGATTTCCGTGCTGGGATTCGTATTGCGGTTCTCTCCGGGGGCCCAGGACGCCCAGCAACAACTCTTGGAGCTTTTGGCAGAGAATACATCGGCCGCAATCGCTCAACACGTCGGGCTCGTCCTGGCCGAGGTCCGCATGAAGGCCACCGTGGGCGGACCGTTAGGGGTGCTGACCTTGCTGCTGGCAGCCATTGGAATCTTTACCCAGCTTGAGCGCGCCTTCGACCGCATTTGGAATGTGGAAAAGCCCGGTGCCAAAGGCATTGTGGCCGCCGTCCGCAACGTCTTGTGCCACCGCTTACGAGGCTTTTTGATGATGCTAGGCGTCGGGTTGCTGATTGTTGTCGCGTTTACCGCCGGCGCGGTCGCTTCGGTGGTCCGATCACTCGCCATTGGACTGCCGCACGGGACAATGATTTGGAGCCTAGTCGAAATCCTGCTGAGTGTCGCAGTCAACTGTCTGCTGTTCACGCTCATCTACAAGATCCTGCCCAAAGCGCGCGTGCGTTGGGTCGAAGCCGTGCAAGGGGCTGCCGTTGCTGCGGTGCTCTGGGAGGTCAACCGGCAAGTGCTGGCCGCCCTGGTGATCGGCGAGAAGTACAGCGCCTACGGGATTATTGGTTCGGTCATCGCGCTGCTGCTGTGGGTCTATCTGGCTAGCAGCATCTTATTCTTCGGGGCGGAGTACGTCCGGGTGGGCCGCGGAGGGCAAGACGAGAATAGGGCGTAGCGACCTAGTCTGTGTCTTCCTCCCCGCACTACTCGATGGTTTTCGGGAACCGATCAAGCACGTTACACCTCCATCATTCCCGTCGCTCCGTCGCGTGTGGCCACATGCAGCGGAAACCGTTTGCCCAAGATCTTCCGGTGCGTTTGCAGGGCCAACTCGGGATAGTTGTTGTCTCCGGAAAGATGGCCCAGACAGGCAAACCTCAGGTCCTTGCGGACAGCATGAAGAAGTAGCTCGGCAGCTTCCCGATTGGAAAGGTGTCCACCAGGGCCTTGGATGCGGGCCTTGAGGAACTCGGGATACGATCCGGTAACGAGCATGTCGTAATCGTAGTTGCTCTCCAGGAAGACAGCATCGAGTGAGCCAATCACCGCATCGAGGCCGTCAAAGCGATGTCCCAGGTCAGTAAGGATGCCCAGACGACGCTTGCCATCGTCGACGACGAACGCGACGCCGTCTGCCCCGTCGTGCGCCGTCGGGACGGTCTCCACTGACACGTCGCCGAACCGAAGTACCTCGCCTGCTTGGATGTGGCGAATGTCCGGCATCTCGCCGAGTGAGCACTTCGCGGCCGCCGCGAGATGAGTCTTACGAGTGACGTAAAGGGGCAAGCCGAACTTCCGCTGGTAGATCCCCATGCAGCGGCTGTGGTCTGTGTGGTCATGCGAAATCACGACCGCATCCACCTGCATGATATCGCGTCCGAAATCGCCCCAGCCACGAAGGGGCG
>JABMRB010000583.1 GCA_013202865.1 Candidatus Nealsoniibacteriota bacterium
ATGACCAGCAGCACGAGCCCGCCGGTCCACAATCCGCCGAAGTGGCCGTACCGCTCGACCAGGGTCACGTCCGCGCCGGCCCGCTGCGCGGCAATCGCGGCACAGATACCGGCAGGGCCGCCGCCGACGACCAGCACGTCGGTCTCATGCAGCAAAGGCAGTTCCCGACGGGGTTGGATCACCTTGCCCTGCACAAGCGACGGGTTGGCTCGATTGAGTTGGGTCTCGTTCTCGGCGATGATCGAACTCTGGAATCCGCTCGACTCGCCCGCCTGCTGTGCCGCGGCGCGCCCGGTACCGACGGCCCCCAGACCGGTCGCCATGCCGGACACCCCCAAGTATCGAAGCCAATCTCGTCGACTGATCGGTCTGCTCATCGCGTTGCGCTCCTCGTTCTCAAAGACGGTGTCCGGTAAGGCAGATGTCGTCACACTTCCATTATCTTCCCCGCGTTGCGCGATGCAAGCCTTCGCCGGTGGGCAGTGAGGGATTGTGGGGTTCACTACCGCCCCATGCAGATCACCTGCCCGTCGGCCAGCGAGATGAAGAGACGTCCTCCGGCGGCGGCCATCCCGTCCCAGCGGGGCGGCGCGTCGAGCGGATAGGATGCGAGCTGCTTGCCGTCGCTGGCCGAGGCGGCCCATAGCAGGCCGCCCAACTTGCCCGCGTAGGCCGCTTCGTATTTCTTGGCCGACGGGTCGTCGCGGAAGTAGGCCGGCGTGCCAGCGATGAAAACGACGTCGGCGGCTAGGACCACGGCCCTGCCGGTCAGCGGAATATGAGTGCTGAACCCGGTCGCTTGCGCCGCATCGTCGTTGGCGGGTTGCTTGGGAGTTTTTCTTTTGGTCGTCCTGGAACGGGCTGCCGCTGCGGTTGAACCGGCCAGTAGTTTGTACCCGCCGTGCAAACGGGGATCGAAGTAGGAATGGCGATGGGTGGGGAACCCCCGTACGCCGAAATAGCGCGTGGCGTCGACGGCCAGGATGTCACAGTCGATGCCGCCGATCGACGTCCAACCGTAGGTCGTGTCGAGCGTCCAGTAGGTGCGGTGTTGCGGTGTGGCGTCGAGGAACCCGGCCGAGGGGAGGACGTGCGGTCGCGCCTTGTCGGAGGTCGTCAGGTCGGCGTTGAACGCCTTGTGGCGGATGTAGACCAAATCGTCGTCGGCGACCATCACGTCACGCTTGAAGGCGTCGCCCGGGGCACCGTCGGCGCGGCTGTTCGTGGCCGGGAAACCGCTGGGCTGATCCAAGGGGCCGTAGATCCGGCGGCTGTGGATGACCTTGCCCGTTCGAGGATCGATCGCATAGAGAAACATCCCGCCGTCGAGCAGCGAACTGCGACCGGCACAGACGTAAACGATGTCGTCCCGCACCAGCAAACTGCCCGTGATCGGCCAAACCGACTCGACTTGCCCTCGCGCACACAACATCCTCTCCGGCAGATCCTTGAACTTCCACGCCAGCAGACCGTCGGCGGCGCGCAGGCAGTAGACCCAACCATCGGCCGAACCAAACAAAACCTGTCCCTTGTGGTAAGTCGGCGGTGAATCGATTCGCGCGCCGGCGACAAACTCCCAAAGCGTCCTGCCGGTGGAGACATCCAGGGCGTGCAGCGTATGCGCGTCGACGTCGGCAACGAACACCTTGCCCCCGGCCACGACCGGCGCGCTGCCGACGGTCGTGAGCTTGACCTTCCAAAGCGTCGACAGTTTGGCAGCAACGGGCGACGCCGTGGCCGCGCCGCGGGTCATGTCGTGTCGATAGGTGGGCCAGTCGTCGGGATCGGCGGCGGAGCGTTCCGCTTTGCCGACTCGATCGAGCCCAGGCCCGTTGACCAGCCGGACCGTTCGTTCGACTTCGATCGCCTGCCCGGGCGTCTTCAGCCCCGGTTCGCCGTAGAGCGCATTGAGCCCCTGGAGCATCGATCCGAGGCTGCACTGGCAGGAGTAGGGCGGCGCATAGAGCAACCCGTTGCAAGGAATCACCCCCAGGCCGCAGGTCCCGCGCACCCAGTGGTTGGGGAATTCCCGGCCCGTGTCGAGCTTGATGAAGTCGGCGCCGCCCGTCTTGCTGTTGATGTAGTATTGCTCGGTGATGAAGTTACGGTAGCAACGGTCGTGGCCCATCGGCCCGGTCATCTTCTGCTTGAAGGAGACGACCGGCTTGCCGGTTTCGGCGTCGAGGCGCGTGGGTTGCTGGCTGCCGCCGATCCAGATCGCCCCGTCGACGAAGAACAGGTCGGCCGACTTCTCATAATTGGCCCAGATCGGTCCGCTCCATTTCTGCCTGCCGTCCGCCAGCGAATAGGCACACAGGGCCCGGCCCTCGTGCGCATAGACCGAGTCGTCGGTAAGGATCAGCGTGTTGGGCTGGGTGCCGTCGCCGGAGGATATCGACTTCTCCACGTTCCAGATTGTGGCGCCCGTCTTGCTGTCGAGGCAGACCATGCCGCGGCTGGTCTGATAGACGACGTACTTGCCCCGGATGGCCAGCGTCGAGCCGACGTACGCTTCGATCGGGCCGGTCTTCCACAGTTGTTCTGCGGTATTGGCATCTACCGCCACGATGGCACAGGTGGGATTCGGTTTGTCCGCCGACTGCGGGGAGTACTCGCCGCGGAAGCCGGCGCCGGCGAACGGCGCCTCGCCGTCCGACCCGCCCAGGCTGATCCCCTTGCCGGATTGGGTCTTGACGATGTCGTATCGGGCAGCGTTCATGCGATCGCCGATCACCAGAAAAAGTACACCCCGGTCGTAGGCTAACTCCTGAGTCGATTGAGTACGCTGGTAGACGCGTAGCACCCGGCCGGTGGCGGCGTCGAACGCCGTGACCGGTGCGCCGAGCCCCGCAGTGCAATAGACCGTCTCGCCAATGGCGGCCAGGCGACGCTGCAATTGGACGGCCATGTCTTTGATGTACCGCGTGACCGGCTCCCAGTCGGGGAAATCATGCTTCCACAGCGCCACGCCGTTGAAAGCATCGCGCGCGACCAGCGCGAAGCGTCCCGGCAGCAGTGGATTCTCCGCCGTGGCCGTATCCTCGATCGTCAACAGCCGACCGTTGCTGGAGACCATGCTGACGACCGTCGCCATGGACATGTGCGAGCGGCTCCAGGCCGGGTCGCCGCACCATTGCAGGTGGCGTGGCGGGCCGACCACCGAATCCCGCGCTACCGCGTTGTTGTCGGCGCCGTGCAGGTACTGCTGCCAGTGGTCGATGTTGCCGGGCCAGGGATTGACCGTCTTCTTCCCGCCGATCATCGCCACGCCGCGCGGCGCCAGCACGCGCAGCACCTCGTCCATGGACACTAAGCCCAACTCGTCGGCAACGACCAGATTGACCAGGTTGTCGATGTAGGGCATGCGCCGGCCGTCGAAAGCAACAACCGACACCGTGCCCTGGAGTCCTATCGAGCGGATATGGGCACGCGCCTGCTCGATGCGCCGTGGATCGCTATCGAGTCCCTGGACGAGACACGCATCGCCCGCGCGGAGATCAGCCGTGAGCTTGCCGTCGCCACAGCCGAGGTGGACTATCAGCCCACCGCTGACGCCGGCCGCTTGCAGGAGATGCTCGGCGGACTCAGCCAAACAGATACTCGAGCTTGGCAACACGATGGCGATCGAAAGCAAGGCGGATCGGAGCAGGTTCTTCATAACGGCCCTTTCGTTTCAAACTCGGGGTAGCTGGATTCGCAAGAATTCAGTCTTCGCCGCATTCGACTGAATTCTGGACTACTCTGCGAAAGAGGAGCCTTTCCAACCGTAGGCGTTGGCTCGAAACCGGGATTTGAATGTCCACTTGTGTGATTTTGCCATCGCTTCACTGCACGTGTCTCAGCATTACCAACAAACCCGTATGGTAATTCTAGGCTACCTGCCGGTTCTCGTAAATGACGTCCACGTCGGGCAACTCATGCCTCCCGGTTCCCACGGGCTCTCTTCGTCTGCCCTATCAGCACAGCTATCGAATTCTTCCGCGACTGAACAACCGTGTGGGAATCCGCCACGACCATCGCGCCTCTTGCCCCTGCCAGCACGCGGACATCAGGCCACGTCCTACGGAACTCTCGCCGCCTGAAAATCGTCCTATGGTATGGTTGTCTGGAAACCTGGACCCCCCTACCGAGAATCACGCCATGCGAATCCGAATTGCCTACGCCTTTTCCGTCCTGCTGATTGCCCTGGCCGCTGAGGCCTCGGCCGCCGTGGATCTGGTGACCACCCCCCGACGAGAGGGGGTGCAGCTCACCATTTACAACTCGGAAGACGTTACCATGGTCCGCGAACACCGGCTGCTGACCGTCAAGCAGGGTGTCAACCGGATCCAGTTCTCCTGGGCCAATACGCTGATCGATCCGACAAGTATTGACTTCCGCATCCTCGACCACCAGGACAAAGTGGATCTGATCGACACGACTTTCCCCGCCGGCCGCAACGACGCCTTGCAGTGGAACGTCCGCAGCCAGATGGCCGGCAAATTGCCCGTCGAAATCCGCTACTTTACCAGCGGCATCACC
>JABMRB010000584.1 GCA_013202865.1 Candidatus Nealsoniibacteriota bacterium
ATTGCTCAGGCGATTGTTGGGATGCGAACCGTTGCGATAGTTGCGATGGAAGCAGTTGCAGTTGCGAATCGTTCAAGTGCATCGGTGTTGGGAGTAGGTTGCCTAGCTTGCCTCGGGTTTTTGGGGGTTACATTCCAGAGCGGGAATATAGAACATAGCGGGACGGCGATGGGGGGGAGCCCCCCGGGGTTTCTCTGGGGTGCCCAACCTCTCTCACTTCACATCGTTGCCGAGTTGTTGCACGCTTGTTTCACCCTTCTTCGCGCGCTGTTTGCATGCGTACACCTGTACGATTGTGCGTCGATGACGGGGGGGCTTTGCATTCACGATAACGAATTGATTTCAGTCCGAAGAAAAAAATGTCGATGCCCCTCTTGACGTTTTGAGACACAACGCGTATACTCATGGATACTGGCTGACAAACAGCGTTGTTCGTCGGCATGAAAGTGGCCCCGCGTTGGTGGAACAACCGGGGCCGTGACCCAATCCTAACTGAGAGGACTGAGTACATGACATTCTACAAGAAGGCGGAGTCTGCCGCCACCCTTATTTTGGAAGCTTTTCGGACTGGAAATCTGCCGAGAGCTTTGGCCCCGGTGTTTGTCCATCGCAAGGACAACGTGCCTTGCCGCGCGTGGTCGTGGTCTAACCAGCTACTCGCCGCATTGTCCGGCACAAGTGACGCCCGCGGTTACAGGCAATGGGAGCAAGTAGGACGCCATGTCAAGAAGGGCTCGAAATCGTTTCCGATTTTGTGCCCGTGCGTCCGCAAGTTCGAGGACAAGGAAACGGGCGAAGAGAAGCGTGCCTTGTACGGTTTCACGTCGGCCCCTGTTTTCCGTTTGGAAGATACCGACGGCGCCTCACTGCCAGGTCCCGACCCCGAAACCCTGGCTTGGCTCGAATCACTGCCGTTGCGCGACGTGGCCGAATCGTGGGGCGTGTCGGTCGATTGCTTCAACGGCCAGTCGGCCCGCTATCAAGGCTACTACAAACACGGCGAAGCTATCGCCCTGGGCGTCAAGAACCTCAGCACTTGGGCCCATGAGCTTATCCACGCGGCCGACGATCGCAACAAGACGATCACCCGGGCGCCCGGCCAGCAACCCGACAACGAGATTGTAGCCGAGCTTGGCGGGGCGATCCTGTTGGAGGTACTCGGGCACGATACCGAGAGCGACCGCGGCGGGTGCTGGGAGTACGTCAAGGCGTACGCCGACAAGGCAGGCAAGGACACGGGGGCGGCTTGCCGGGCGTTGCTGAAACGGACCTGCGATTGTGTCGCCCTGATATTGGATTCCGCCGAAGAGTTACACCACGCGGCGTCCGAGGGGATTGTTGCGGCGTGACGACCCGCCCCTGAGGCGCCGGGCGTATCTCGGCGCCAATGGGGCGGGCCGTCGTGCGCCCGTCGCAACCCAAACCCAAGAGGTGACGTGATGACGCAACTCTACGAAACCTACCGTCCTCAATCCTTCGACGACGTGGTCGGGCAAGACGAAGCAATCGCGAAGATTGCCAAACTGCGCAAGCGCGGCCTAGCTGGTCGAGCCTATTTCATCTTCGGCCAGTCCGGGCAGGGCAAAACGACCATCGCCCGCATCCTGGCAAGTGAGATAGCTTCGGAGTGGGCAATCGAGGAAGTAGACGCCAGTGATTTAACCCCCGCCCGTGTTCGGGAGCTTGACCAGCAATCGGCAACGTATGGACTCGGCAAGGGTGGGCGCGCTTACATCGTTAATGAGGCGCACGGTCTGAGCAAAGCGGCAATACGCAAGCTCTTGACCACATTAGAGCGTATCCCCGGGCACGTGGTTTGGCTCTTTACAACCACGAATGAGGGCCAACAATCCCTTTTCGATGACATAGACGATTCTCACCCGCTATTGTCCCGTTGCGTGCCGATCAAGCTTACCCGTCGCGGTTTGGCCGAACCCTTCGCCGAGCGCGCCCGGACAATCGCGCAGGCGGAGGGGCTCGACGGCCAGCCGATCGACGAGTACGTCAAGCTGATGAAACGATGCAAGAACAATCTTCGGGCTGCCCTGCAAGCAATCGACGCTGGGGACATGCTGGACTGAACCCGTAACCCTCACCGGAGTCTGAACAATGACTGCAACCCTTACGAGAACCGACCCGCATCGGCCATCGGCCATCGACCCCACCGAATACGAGTTCGTCGGGATTGAGTACATGCGGACCGATGATATCGGCGAGTGCTTCGAGCTTTCCGAACACCGACGGATTATCGGACTGCACCGCGCCCGGACCGGCGCGCCGTACAGCCAACACCGCCACGGTGGCAATTGCATGATCTGCGGGGCGCATGCCCTCTACACTGTCCTGTTTTATCACCACCCGTCAAACGTCTACATCAGGACGGGTTTCGATTGCGCGGAGAATATGGACCTAGGCGAGCCGGCCGTGTTCCGTTCGATCAAGGCCGCCGTGAAATCCGCCAGAGAAGCAAAGGCCGGCAAGCAGAAAGCCGCCTTGACTCTGGCCGACGCGGGATTGTCGCGGGCTTGGGAGTTGTTCCAAGAAGACGACCTGGAAACCCTGATAGCGGCCGGCGCCATGGACCGGGTCACGATCACGACCGATACGTGCTTTGATTGTTGGCTCGATCGAGCGTGCAAGGCTTGCAACGGCACCGGTAAGCTCGCCGAAAAGCGTGACGTGACCCGTGAGCATACTACGGAAGCCTACGATACGCTTTGCAGCATTGTCCGCAAGCTCTGCAAGTACGGGTACATCAGCGAAAAGGCCGAGAGCTTTCTGCGCACGATCGTTGGCCGCATCGACCGACGCCGGGAAATAGAGGCCGAACGCGCCGCCGAGAAAGAGGCCGCCGACCCTTGCCCGACCGGCCGGGTGGTAATCGAAGGCGAAGTTATCAAGGCCGAGTGGAAAGAATCGGCCTATGGTGGTTCGCTCAAGATGACCGTAAAGACCCCCGGCGGGTGGTTGTGCTGGGGAACGGCTCCCGGCGCCTTTGACTCGATCGAGGAACCCCGCGAACACGACGGCGAGACCTGGACGATTCAACGCGGCTTGCATCGGGGGGACCGGGTGAAGTTCACCGCCACGCTTACCCCATCAGACAGAGACCCGAAATTCGGCTTTTTCAAGCGGCCGGCGAAGGCCGAGATTGTGGAGAAGATTGCGACAACCGACTGACCACCTCGCCCGGATAGTGCGGCCCGGGGTTCACCACCCGGCCGGGCGCTTGTTCGCCCCCCTAACCCTTTGGAGCCTTTACGATGACCACGACAACAACCTCTCGCCCCTCCTATCGTATCCCCAGACTCGCCGACGCTCGTGCGATGACCACTTGCCCAGCTTGCGGCGAGTCTAAGGACACCGGCCTTGTGGTTTGCTGGCATTGCTTCAAGCACCGCGACAACAGCTTGAAGGCCAGCGGGTTGGAGTTCGGCGAGTGGTACTTGACCGTTGTACTTGGACGCTAGCCCCAGCCCCCAGGGAGCAAGGCCGGCCACGCCAATTGCTGGCGTTCTGACCCCTGAAAAAAAGAGTCCCATAATGCTTAATTTGGGACGCATAGTTGTCTTATTGCCCAAGTGTCCAACTCCCCGATTGGAGACACACAACATGAATTTCAATATGATTCTGGTCGAGCCGATTGGCCAGCTTGAACCGATACCGGATACCAAACTCCGGGATCTGGTCGCCACATTCTTGGCCGGTCGCAAGGCGACGACCCTCGCGACCTACCGGCAATCGCTAGATGACTTCGCCCGCTTTATGAATGCCGCCAGAACCGAAGATGCGGCCGGCATTCTGTTGGGGCGTGCCCATGGCGACGCGAACCACCTGGCATTGCTGTACCGTGCCGATCTTGTGCAGCGCGACTTGGCAGCCAGCACGGTCAACGGCCGGCTCGCTGCCTTGCGGTCGTTGGTGAAATTGGGCCGCACACTCGGGCTTGTGTCGTGGACCCTGGAAGTCTCGAACGTGAAGGCGCGGTCGTATCGTGACACCCGGGGCCCCGGGCGCGAGGGAGTCCGGGCCGTGTTGCATCAGGCCGGCAGCCGCGGGGATGCAAAAGGTATCCGAGACGTAGCCCTCGTGAGGTTGTTGCATGACCTGGGGCTGCGTCGGGCCGAAGTGGTCGGGCTCGATGTTGCCGATGTGGACCTCGATGCCCGGCTGGTCTGGATCGTCGGGAAGGGGCAGAACGATCGGGAGGGCCGTACTCTGCCAGAGCCAACCGCAGCGGCCGTGAAAGGGTGGCTCGATGCCCGCGGGATTGAGCCGGGCCCACTCTTCGTCAACTTCGACCGGGCCGGCAAAGGTGGCCGATTGTCTGGGCGAAGTGTCCACCGCATCGTCAAGCGTTTGGGACGGCAGGCCGGCGTGCGGGCTCGGCCTCACGGTCTGAGGCATGCGGCAATCACAGAAGCCCTCGACCGAACCGGTGGCGACGTTCGCGCCGTGCAGAAGTTCAGCCGGCACGCCGACATGAGGACGTTGCAACTCTACGACGACGCGCGGCAGGATCTGGCTGGCAAGGTGGCTCGGCTGGTGGCCGATGCCGCCAGTGAAACAGAGAAGCCCCCGGCGTCCATGTTTTGCCCAAACGTCGATTGAGGCCGGAATCCGGGGGTACCAGAGTCGCCCGACGCCAAACGGCCCAGGTGAAAAAACGCCGAAACTGCGCGCCTGCGAACCAAGGTGTGAACCGGGACGAAAACGGCGATTTTTCACATTCCTACGCCACCGCCGGCGGAGGAATTGCCGATCGTCCACCTTTGGGCAAACGTCGATCGAGGCCGGAATCCGGAGGTATCCAAGTACCAGTTGGCCCCTCGGAACGCCCGCATGAGGCCCCTGTGCCTGCCGATTTGGCGGGTGAGCATGATTTGGCCGTTTTGGGCAAAAGGCGACCGGGCGGCCATTCGGGACTTGCGGGTGCCAGACGTGGCCACGCTGTCTCAATAATCCCGCCGGCCGTGCCCGAGCCGGGTACTTGGGCGATGCTGGTGATCGCTGCGGTGGCAGCCGTCGCGTGGATTAGACTCTCCGCACCACGCCGCCGCTGGATGACCTCATGCGCCGCACCGGCGCGCTGGCCGCCGGCTGCAACAGGCCCCGCGTCTCAAGCTGGTACTCCGTGCTGCCGTGCTGTGTGGCCATTACGGTGTTGATTGCGGTCTGCATGGATGCCTCGCACGCGAACTGGTCGTCATACCACGTAGGTGCCGTCTTGAACCAGTGTGTACACGGCACCTCCCCTACGATGTCCGGTTGACGTGCATCAGCTTGCCGAGAAAGTCCAGCAGCCCGCCACAGGCCGAACACTTCGGCGGCGACGGCTTGGCGAACAAGTGCTTATCAACGCGTTCCCGGTGGCCGCAATCTCGGCATTCCGAATTCGGGCCGGTCTTCCGTCGGCGATGGGGGCGCGGTGTCTTTGGCTTGCGGTGCTTACGATTCATTGTCTTGGCCCTTCCCCGGCCCCACCATTTCCGTCTCGTCTGCTAGTTGCGTGAATGCCTTCAGCACAGCTAACGTCAACTCCTGCTCAGCAATTCCCGCTGGCCCTTTAGACGCTGCAATAAAGCGTGTTTTTGGTATTGGCTTTCGTAAACATTGGCGGGAGAATCCCGGCTGTTTGCTGGCGATGCGTATCTGCTAGCAGGTGGAATGGATGCCTCAATGGATC
>JABMRB010000585.1 GCA_013202865.1 Candidatus Nealsoniibacteriota bacterium
CATGGAAGTTTCCTCGTAGGGTGCGTGAAACGCACCTGTGCCGGATGTTGTGGTGCGTTTCACGCACCCTACCAAGACAAGTCTAGGATGAAGTTGTCGGCAATACTTGGTAGGCGGTGGCACGATCGGTTCTCAGGGAACGAAAATCGCGTACAATACGTACAATTGGGGTAGGGGGCGCTCAAGAAAGGAAAAACTGCCATGCTCGGTTCGATTGTGCTGGTTGGATGTGTCTTGACAGCCCAGCCCGCCGCAGACGACGATCTGCAGCTTGTTCTCAACGGGCTGGTCGCCCAGCTCAACGCGCCCCAACTGTCTCAGCGGGAAGAGGCCGAGGTGGAGTTGTTGAAGCTCGGAGCGAAAATCCTCCCGCGGTTGCCGGAAGTGAACGACCGGATGCCGCCCGAGATGCGGCAGCGCCTCGGTCGCATTCGCCAGAAGCTGCAACGCACCGCGGCCGAAGCAGCCGCGAGCCAATCGCGCGTGTCGCTCTCCGCAACGGCCATGCCGCTCTCGGAAATCCTCGATGCGCTCCAGAAACAGACGGGCAACAAGATCGAACTAGAAGCGCGGCCCGCCGGCGACGGCCCACCCAAGCTGTCGGTAGACTTCGACAAAACGCCCTTCTGGCAGGCCCTCGATCGGGTGCTCGACCAGAGCGGCCTGTCCGTTGCGGAGTATGGCGAAGCCGGTGCGATCACGCTGGTGCCGCGATCCCAGGGGCAGGTTTCCCGCACGGCGGCGGCCAGTTACGGCGGCCCGTTCCGCTTCGAGCCGGTCTTCATCGAAGCCCGACGCGATCTCCGCAACCCCGAAAGCCGCTCGTTGCGATTAACCCTCGAAGTGACCTGGGAACCGCGACTCAGCCCGATCGGCTTGCAGCAGAAGGCGGCCGAGTTAAAGGCCGTCGACGAGAACGGCAAGCCCTTGCACTTCGACGACGACGCGGCCGAGCTGGAGGTGCCCGTCGAAGGCGTTGCCTCGGTCCGATTGCCGTTGGCCCTGTCGCTGCCGTCGCGCGACGTGAAGCGGATTGCATCGCTCGAGGGCACGCTCACCGCCATGCTGCCGGGCAAGGTCGAGACCTTCACCTTCGACAAACTGGCCGACGCCAAGAAGGTCGAGAAGCGCGTTGCCGGCGTGACCGTCACGCTGGTGCAAGCCCGCAAGAACAACGCGGTCTGGCAGGTCATCGTCCGCATCCGGTTCGACGAGGCGGGCAACGCCCTGCAATCGCATCGCGGCTGGATCCTCAACAACGAGGCCTATCTCGAAGGCCCCGACGGCAAGCGAATCGACCACGCCGGCTACGAAACGGCCGGCCAGTCGGAAAACACCGTCGGCATCGCCTACATGTTCGTGCTCGACGGCACGCTCGAAGGCCACAAGTTCATCTACAAGACCCCGGGCCTGATCGTGGCTAGTGGGTACGATTACGAGATTAAGGACGTTGAGTTGCCGTAGGGGTAGGGGTAGGGGCAGTGGCACAGGCGTCTCGCCTGTGATATTTGGGGCAGGCGAGATGCCTACAGTCCAGGGTTCCGCGGACACCATACATGACTGCGGAAGAACGACAATGAATTAGGTATGGTGCCCCTCGAACTCGTGCGACTACGCCAGGTATCCATTCAAAGGTTTTGGAACAGTCGTAAAGTCCTGATGAACAGTCTTCGAGTTGAAAAAAGTCGTGAATATGGCAATCGCTTCGCGGAGGTTCAATACCGAATCGGCGCGGACATCAACGAATACGTCTGGGTTTGATTGCCAACGGATTCTCAAAGCACGACGATCAGGCGGGGACTTGCGTGCGAGAAAGAAGATGCAACATCCCACGGTTTCGGGGTTACTAACGTTTTCGAGCGGTCCCGACACGTATTCGATGATGTAATTGTCGGGATCCCCTCTGCAAGCCAGCCACGAGTGATCCGTTACGTTGGTCAGCCCGCAACAAAACGTCTCCGCACCATCCAGACGCCCTAATGTTCGCTCAATTGTGCATGCATCGACAGGCGACACCGAGTTCATTTCATTGAATCGTTGGTAATCCAGCAACCATACTTCTGCCATGATTTCGCGGCCCTCAGTGCATCCAACCCCTTGTGCGGATTAGCACGATAACCAGTCCACTGCTGGTGACTGTTCACGAGACTCAGAGGCGTCCCGCCTGTGGTATGTGGGGCAGCCGAGCCTCTCAAACCACGTAAACTGCCTGCTTCACTAAACGCCAAATGCCACCCAAATTCACCCCAAACACCACATTAGTTTGGGTGGCATGAACTTGACTTA
>JABMRB010000586.1 GCA_013202865.1 Candidatus Nealsoniibacteriota bacterium
ATTTCCTCAGTGACCCCGACGGGATTCGAACCCGTGCTGCAGGCGTGAAAGGCCTGTGTCCTAGACCTGACTAGACGACGGGGCCGGGTCTTCGGCCGCCTAGGGCCGAAACATCTCTGTATACCTTGCCCGGGGAGACTTCGTCAAGGGGGCCCGGGCGCAGTAGTGTCTCCACCGGCCAAGAAACGATGCACCGGCAGAGAGCCGCATTTGGGGGGGGGGGAAGGTGACTCAAGCCCGGCGATTGCCGGAGAAGACGGGTTACGCATCACCGCCGGATTCGGAGCGGTTGGCCGCTTTGTTCTCGGCAGCCGTTTCGTCACGGCGGATCGCATCGAAAACTTCTCGTCGGTGGACCGGCACTTCCTTGGGGGCCTCGACCCCCAGACGGACCTTGCCCCCTCGGATTTCCACGACCACGATCGTAATGTCATCGTTGATGACAATACTCTCGTTCTTTTTGCGGGATAACACCAACATCGCTCGTTCCTTGACTCTCTCACCAGGGGGCCCCTAATCCAACGCCCTGAAAGGAGCATCCGGTGCATGTCTGCACAGACAACACCTTACTGTACAATACGCTCGTTTCCAGCGAAGTCAAGCAATTGGAGCGCCCAAACGGTCATCGTGGCGGTTTTTTCTCCGTCCGACCACGCAACATCCTTGCCTCTTGCCCCAACCCCTTGGCCGGCACAGCCTAACAGGCCCGGATTCGGGCGTAATCGGCGAACGTAAGTGATTGGTACTAAAGCCTTTAGATACTATACGATGTCCGCGTCGGTCCGGTTCGTCCCGATCACACCCTTTTTTCGACATTCTACGTCTCACGACGGGGGTGCCAGTCATTCTGCAGGATGGGTTATTGAACGTCACTCGAAGTTTTCTATTGGAAACATCGTCGCAGGGGCCACTTGCGGGTCGGGCGACTCTGCTTATAATCATCGGAATGGTTTGCATGCGACGGGCGTGTTTCGTCCGTCGTCTGCCCGGCCAGGATGGGTATTACCGACCCACAACGCCAGGATCGAAGGATGCGAAGTTGGTTTCGCGATATCATCGACGTCGTAGTCACCGTGGCGAAAGCCATGTTGGTGTCGATCCGCTATTGGATCAAAACCTACGATCCCAAGCGGCGCACTTTCACCGAACATTACGAGTTTCCCGAGTTGCCCCTGGTGGTCCCCGCGCGGAGCCGCGGATTCCATCGCTACGATCTGACGACCTGCGTGGCCTGCGAGGCCTGTGCGAGGAACTGCCCGGCCGGATGCATCTACGTGGGCAAGGAGCGCGTTCCGGGCCGTAAGGGATTCCAGATCACGAGTTTTACGATCGACTACACGAAGTGCATGTTTTGTGGACTATGCACGGAAGGTTGTCCATCCGACTGCATACTAATGGGCTCTTCCCACGACCTGAGTTGTTACGAGCGGGACGGATGCGTGGTGGATTTCTCGCGGCTTCCGGTGGAAGTGGCGTGGGGACAAGCGACGCTCAACCCGACCGTGGTGGCTCATAGCAAACGAATTACTCGGCCCGTTCACGAAGGGCCGCAGAAGCAGAAGTAGGAAAGGATTGGATGGTTGCCGACCCCAACCGGCCACGGAGGGTCTTTACCGTCGACGAAGCCAACGCGGCGCTGCCGCTGGTGCGTGCGATTGTAAGCGATCTGGCCGAAGTTACTCGCGAGTTGCTCGAACGACGGCAGCGGTTGTCGCTGTTGATTGACGGGCGCGACGCCGATGCGGACGATCCGTATCGCGCGGAGTTGCTGCAAGTCGGCGAGCGATTGGAGGAGGACGGCCGCTGCGTGCGGCAATACGTCGAGGAGTTGCTTCAGTTGGGCGTGGAACCGACCAGTGGCCCCGAGGGTCTGGTCGACTTCCCGTCGATGATGGACGGTCGGCCCGTCTATCTGTGTTGGAAATTGGGTGAACCGGAAGTGCTGTATTGGCACGAACGGGACGCCGGGTTCCGGGAGCGTCAGCCGTTGCCCGCCAATGTCGTGGGCGGACGGCGCGGGGCGCACGGACGGACTCCGGTGGTGAGTCAGTTGGACCCTTAGAACTCGTACAGGAATTACTTCCCGATTTGACTATGAGCAGTGAGCTATGAGCAGTGAGAAAGCTCATTACTCAAAGCTCACTGCTCACTGCTCAAAGCCAACACCCAAGA
>JABMRB010000587.1 GCA_013202865.1 Candidatus Nealsoniibacteriota bacterium
AAAATTATTCGGGTGGTGGCCCCAATGGCCTTCATTACCCCGATTTCTCTTCTTCTTTCCATGACCGACATAATCATGATGTTCATGATGCCGATGCCACCAACGAGTAGCGAGATGCCGGCGATGACCACGAGCAACACGTTGCCGACACGTTTCATCACGAGATCGCCGATTCGGTGGCGCAGGGTCTTCAGCGGAATGTACGCATCGAGGCTGTAATCCCTGGAATCGAGGCTGCCCCCGATGGCGGCCGAAGCCATGCGAGACTTGGTCTGCCCGACCACCTTATAGAATTCGCTCCCGACCCAAATCGTCCGGCCGATGGGATTCTCGAAGGGAAAGAGGCGTCTTGCGGTGTCGTCGGCGAGAACGACGACCTTCTTGCCGCGGTCGCGGAGCGTGAGCCATCGCCCGCGCGCCATCTCCAATTGATTGAGTTCGAGGTAATCCTCGACGCATCCGACGAGTGTTGCGTCGGCAGTCCGGTTTTCCAGTCGCAGTTCAAACCGAAGCTCCCTCATCGGCACCGCGCGGCGGATGTTGGGGATGATTTCGACGATTCGGCGGAAGTCGTTTCGCAGCAGGCCATAGGTTTTGACACGACTGTTGGCGTCCCGCCCCTGGCTGGCAGAGGTCGGCTCCTTGGTCCGAACGATGATGTTGGTTGCGCCGAGTTCCAATATCTGTTGCTGTGCCCGGTGGCTCACGCCTTCGCCGAACGCGACCAGCCAGATCACGGTGGTGGTGCCGATGAAGATACCCAGCGCCGCCAGACCGGCGCGCATCTTCTGCAGCATCAGGCTCTTTAAGCCGAGTTGAACGGTTTGGAGGAAGGAGTTGTTCACGGGTTTGTTTGTGTTTCCTCAATGAAGGCCGTCGGATTGAGCACTACCTCGTCCCCTTCCTTCAGTCCTGTTTCGACGACGGTGAACACGTCGTTGGTGTCGCCGAGCCCGAGCGAACGCCGCCGGGTTCCGTGGGCCGTCTTGACCCAGCAGAAATTGCCCTTCTCTGTTTCTACGATTGCGACGACAGGTATCGTCAGCACGTCCTTGTGCCGAGCGACGAGCACTTCAACCTCGGCGCTCATGCCGGGCCTGAGCCGATGCCCCGAGGGAAGATCCACGAACGTGTCGTATCGCACCTCGTTTCCGGTCCACCAACCCGTCGGCGCGGTGACGAGTGACACGGAGGAGACGACGCCGTCGAGCGTCTGGTCCGGCAGGGTGACTTTGGCGGGCAGTCCCTCGTTGATGCGGTCGACAACCGATTCGTGGATACCGACCTTCACTTGCATCTTCGACAGGTCGGGCATCAACAGCAGCACTTGATCCTGATGCACGGTCGCGCCCTCTTCGATCTCACGTGCTTCTTTCCACTTCTCACCCGTGGGGTAAATCGCCATGCCGCCGCTCTTGGCCGCGATCACGCAGTACTCGATCTCCTGCTGTGCTCGCGCGAGTCGCTGCTCGTCCGCGTAGACCCGCTCCTTGACGGCTTCGTAAGTTGCTTTTTCTGCGGCCAGGTTGCCATTGAGCGTTGCCAACTCTTCTGGCATGGCAAATCGCTTCAGGACGTCGATCTGCGTCCCTTTGAGTTTCACGTCCAAGTCGGCCTGCTCGACCGCGAACGTTCTCTCCTCAACTTCTAGTTCACTCACGTACTGGCTCTCGGACATCATTTTAGTGTGGCCAAGCATGTCTTTTGCGGTGCGCAAGGTCGACTCGGCAATTGCCAGATCCTTTTCCAACGCCGCCAATTGGGAGACGTACCTGCCTTGGAGATACTCGGGGATTGCGAGTTCGGCGGCCGCCACGTCCGCCGCAGATCGTGCGAGATCGGATTTGGCTAAATGGGCATACATCGCGCGCTCACTGATCTCCTCTTCAATGAGCAACGTATCCAGCCGGACCAATTCGTCCCCCGACTTCACTTCCGTACCGCTCTCAATCACCGAAATAATGACATTGTTCTCACCTCGGACTTTGCATTTGATTTCGGTGTTGTTTGAGCTTTCCAGTGTGCCCTGTTCGGTTACCGTGACGAGCAGGTCGCCACGCGTGATCGTATGAGTCAGTTTGGGACCGGGCTGAAGTACCCGAGAACTAGGGCAATCGTCAGCAATTCCCGCTGGCCCTTTAGACGCTGCAATAAAGCGTGTTTTTGGTATTGGCTTTCGTAAACATTGGCGGGAGAATCCCGGCTGTTTGCTGGCGATGCGTATCTGCTAGCAGGTGGAATGGATGCCTCAATGGATC
>JABMRB010000588.1 GCA_013202865.1 Candidatus Nealsoniibacteriota bacterium
AGTACCAGCCGGCCACCTCGACGGGCAACCCGGTCGGGTTGAACAGTTCGATCGAATCGACGTCCGGGAAGTCGGTATGCGAGAGGACCTCGTTGATGACCACGCCGAGATGTGCTTGCGAGTCGGCGTCGGGCGTACCGCCGTAGGCGATACTGGATTGCCAATGGTCACCGTCTTCGAGGTAGAGCGTCCGCTCGGGCTCGGCCGAGGGGATGGCTGCCGGGTCGATCAATTCCAGCGCCGCCCCCTTCCCGTCGGCCCGCCCTGGCCAGACGCCGGCGTCGTTGAAGCGGAAATCCAACAGGGTTTGCCCGGCCGGATTGCGGAGCGTGAGCCGTTCGCCTCCGTCGTTGAGGCTGCCGATATACTCGCCGGCGACGCTGATGCCGGTCGAACCGTATCGAAGCTCGAAGGCCTCCCGGTTGGCGACGATCACGGTGTGTTCGCCCGGGGCCAGCGCGATCACCGCGTCGTCGCTGAAGTGGAACGTAAGGCCGTTGACGATCTGCATGCCGTAGAGGTCGATCTTCTCAGAACCAGCATTTGTCAATTCGAGGAACTCGAAATCGCCGGGCGTGAAGTAGGGATTGACGGCCAACTCGGCATCGGTCGGATCGTAGGGTCGGTAGTTGATTTCGCCGATGGCGAGGTTCTCGGCGGTTGCCGGCGTGTTCATCACGAAGACGGACTCGTTCAACGCGCTCCATTGGCCCCCGGTATAGATACGTGTCTTCACAAGCGTCGAGTCGGCCAGCGTGATGGTGGAGCCGGAGGAGACAGCCGCAGCCGCCGGGTTGAGGGCGCCGCCGATTTTCCGCGGATCGGTGCCGTCAAGCGTGTAGTAGATCGTCCCCGACGGCGCCGTGACCGTAAGTGTGTCGCCCGAGTCGATCTGTCCGCCGTGTTTGAGGGCGCCGTTGACCTTGAACGACGGCGCGACGACGTTGGGGTAGAGATTGGCCCCTGTGAATTGCCCCAGGACGACGTCGGTTCGCCGAGGCAGGTAGTAGTCGAGCACCCAGTCGCGTCCGGCGTGGTTGTCGTTGTAGCCTGGATAGTCTGCGTTGCTGTCGTACCACTCCTTGAGCGTCAACGGGGTACTGTGATGCTGATCGCCCCAGCGGGCCGACTCGGCCACGATTGATCGTTCCACTTGATCGGCAAGCCCGCGATACCGGTCGATCAACGCGTCGGGTGTGAGCACGCCGTCGTTCTTGAGGAAACGATGCACACGGTCGGCGAAGAGCATCCGGTATTCGGCATTGAGCTTGAGGTTCGTATGCGCGTCTCCGGCGTTGTTGGCGCCGGAGAAGCTGTTACCCAGCGCGTTCTTGTTCAACGGCGAGCGGCCGAGGTTGTTTCCGATGACGTTCTCGAAGTCCCAGTTAAAGAACTTGAATCCGGTGCTGTTTTCGGATCGATCGCGGGTGGCCCACCAGTTCTTCCAGGGCCAGTCCCAGTTGCCACCCCAGAGGTTGACGATCAGGTAGTCGACGTAGTTAGTCACGTCGAGCAGGTTGGGATAGTCGGGATTCGGCGTGCCGTCGGGATTCTTTCCCTGGATTTGCATGTAGGCTGCCAACGAGCCGCCGGCCTGCTGGGCCATGGCCCGCATCTGGTTCCACGCGGTGGTATCCCCGTTGGTCGGGGCGCCGCTGTTCAGCGCATCCCAGTTGTCCTTGTCGCCGCCGAAGTAGCTGGCCGAGAAGGAGTGGTCCGGCCGGTCGACGGGATTGTAGAGCCCCCAGTAGATGCCATTGATGTACAAATGCACGAACGTGCCATGCGACCCGACGTTCCCGGTGGCCAGTTGCAGGCTGCGGCCGAACTCGTCGCGGATGTACTGCTCGGTGTACCTGGCCGCGTTCCAGGAGTAACCGTCGTTGGCACCGGCCCGGAGCGTGAGCGTGTCGAATCGGGCCACCGCGTCGTCGCCATAGAGCGGGAAGTTGAGCTTGGTGGGGCCATATTCGTCTTTGAAAAGCAGCCGCAGCGAGTGTTTTCGCGTGGCGGAGTTGCTCCGGAAATAGCCGCCCTGGATGCGGATGCCGCAGTCTACCTGAAACCCCTCGCTGCCGTCGGGAAGGATCCATTCGGTCGACGCGGGGCGTTCCCAGGCAACTCCGTGCTGGGTCGAGTTGGTATAGATGCCGTTGGACCCGAACATGTCGTCGACGTTCATCACGATCGACATCGTGGGGAGCGACTTGAGATCGTCGCGGATCGTGGCAGCGTAGATCCCGCCAAAGTGGTCGTTGCCGTTGGGTTGCCCGGTAGCCGGGTTGAAGGTGCCGATAACGTCCGGGTCCATGCCGTAGTCGGCATAGGTGCTGCCCCAATAGTTTGGGAAACCGGCGTCGAGCGTCGTCTGGCGGTCCTGGCGGACCACGTCGTCGACGAAGATGTAAGTGTGCGTATCGACGTTCGTCGGCTCCCAGCCCGGCTTGAAGGCGGCGGCACGCAGCGTCGTGGTGCGGTCGACGTGGATCGGCCCGATGTACTCCGTGCCGTGCAACTCGGTCGGGTTGGTGCCGTCGAGCGTGAACATGATCGTTGCGTCGGACGTGCCGGTGGTGATCGTCACGTCCTGCGGCGCGTCGTAGAAGCCTCGGTCGACGCTGAATTGCGTGTCCTTGACGAATCCGATCGCGCCGGGCACGTTCTCCGCGTCGGGCGTGGGCGTGACCATGTAACCGGCCGGGCCCAAGTGGCTGCTGGCGATCAATTCCGGAACCAACAGGAAGCCGCCGTCGGCCGCCGTGTGATTCAGCCCGTGGACGGCCAGCACGTTGGGGCCCGGTTGCAGCAGGCCCAGCGAGTCGGTCAGATCGAACTCGGCGAAGACGACCGCCAGACCGTCGGTACGTGCGCCGGTGGCGGCGGAATTGTAGGCCAACGTCTCGGGCGCGTTGATCGGCAGCAGCAACTCGCCGTTGAGATAGGCGACGAACCCGTCGTCGTACTTCATCCGCAACGTCAATTCGTCGAACAACGACGGGCCGGCGACGTCGAAGTCGATCCGCGTCCAGAGCGACGTGTTGACGCCCTGCATGGCGGCGGCGACGTCGCTGTTGATGTCCGCCTGAAACACCGACGAGCCGGCGTCGAAGCCGACTCCCGTCGTGGTCGGCGTCGTCGTCGCAAACGGCGTAGTCAACTCGGGATTCTCCGTACCCATGCTGTGCTGGCGCATGCGGACGAAATCATCCGCCGTATCGCCGTCGAGATCGCCAGAGCGCACGAGCCAGGAGAGCGGACCGGAAGGCGGGACCTCCTCGAGCCGGACACCGGCCAGACCGTAGCCCTTGTCGCCTGCCGTCCCGCTGCCCACTCCCGGCGTGGCACCCGTGTACCGAGTGGAAACGACGGAGAACTCGCCGTCGGCCCCCGGATCGATCTCGGTCCAGGCGGCCACGAACCCCTGGTCCGGTCCGCTGTTGTACCCGGTCCAGAGAGCCATCTGCGTCGAGCCGATCACCACCACCCCGTTGCCCGTGCTGTGCGCGGGCGTGGCCGAGGCCCCTTCGAGCGTCACTAGCGTCCAACGCTTCGTGTAATTTGCACTCCCGCGGATGGCCGTTCCGGTGAAGTTGTAGGTGACCAGATCGCCCGTGTCCAACCCCGTAAACCGATGTCGGTAGTCACTCGCGCCCTCCAGTTCGATACTGTTGCCGGAGGCGGACCCGAACTCGACGTATCCGTTGAAGGTCGTGTGTGCGTCGGTACCGGTGGGCGGATTGGCTCCGTTTTCCGCGTAGCGGGTGACGTTGCCGGAAGTCGCCAGCGTGACGCCCGTATTCGCCCCGTCGCCAACGTCCTTCAGAAACCCCGAGGCCGTGCCGTTGGCTCCGTAGGCCGTGGTGTTCGCATGCGTACCGGCCCCGGCGATTTGGTCGTTAAACGCTACAAACCCGTCGGTCACCTGGCCGAGATCCGCCGTGCCGACCTCTGCCGCCGGGCCGTTCCACTGGTCGCCGACGGCGACGTCGGTAAAGCCCCCGTAGTCGACCCGCAGCGAAGCGATCTGCGCCTCGCTGTAACCCCAGGCGACGAAATCCCGCACGCCGCCGACGTCGTCGACGATCATCGTCCAGCCGGGGCCGTCCGCATCCCAGGCAATGTCGCTGCCGAAGTAGTTGGCACCCGGGCTGCCGGTCCGGTAACGCACCATGTCCGGCGCGAGCGACTCGTTGATCGTCCAGACCACCGGGTGTACGTCGTTGACGTTTCCGGACGAAGCGTCGTTGAGCAACACATGCCGGCTGCCCGCGGGCACGGTCTGATCGGAGACGTTTTCGATCTCGATGAACTTCACGTCACCGGTGGAAATCTCGCTGATCACGAGTCCCGTTTCGCGCAACGTGACGGTGTCTTCCCAGGCCGAATCGTTGTAGAGCGGGGCGGTCCACGCGGTGGCGTTCTCACCCGGCGTGGGTACGTGATAGCGGACCTCGGCCCCGGTGGCGACCAACTCCTCGTAGACGGCGTCCAAACCGCCCACGCCGTACGAAACGTCCTTCACTTGATCGGGGTAGTCCCAGTAGGCATGGGCCACGGTGTTTCCGTCGGGCATCACCAACGCCACGTGTTCGCCGTCGCCGTCCAGCTTGAAGGTGGTGTGCAGGTTCCCGGCCGGGTCGACGTAATCCGCTTCCTCCCGCCCGGAGGCGAACACGACCAGGTAGTCGCCGGCGGCGAGCGTACGGGGCGGGAACTCCCACTTCGTCAGATCGTTGGGGTTGTCGGTCAGGTGCCATCCGTCCAGCTCGATCGGACCGGGCGTCGGGTTGTAGATCTCGATCCAGTCTTCGAACTCGCCATGGCCGTCCGGCAGCGTCTCGTCGTTGGCGGCCATGAACTCGCTGATCAGCAGCGAGTCGGCATTGAGCAACATCCGTTGCTCCAAAGGCTCGAATCGGAGCCGGCCGAATCGCGATGGGTGGCGGGTATTGCGAGCTTTTCCAGGTGGATTGCGCATTGAGGCTACTCTTCTCTTCCCGCCGGTCTGCGTCCGTCGAGACTCGGGACGCAACCAACTCTTGCGATCGCCGCGGTGGTGGATTCAGCGTACTGCCACAGTGGGCCCGGCGGCGAATAGTCACCCTTTGCCGGTAACCTGGAAAAATGGGCTTTTCCTTGCACGTTCGGGATTCGGCCTTGGCATGTTCCGAGCGGACCCGCTGATGATACCGATTGTAGCAGGTTTTCCGCTATTTTGCCAGCCGCGATACCCCCCTGCGGGTATATATTACCCCAGCCCCGCGGACGGGTGACGCATCCGAATTCTGAGATTATTTGCTGGACGGGTACTTGTGTTTCTGTGAGATTCTGCTAGAATCGATGGCGGATAGAGAGAAGTGCGCAGTATTGAACCGCTGTCGGGCCGTTCTTGGCTCGGCCGGTTTGCGTGTTTTTGGCCACTTATCCACCCTCCTTCGAGGCAGCGCGTCGGCCAATTAGAGTGGCTCATCCGTTTGCGGGTGAGTTCTATCTTCCGGTAGATGTTCCGGATCGGCCGACTCTCAGAACCACCACGTGACCGACTCGGTTGCGCGGCTCCCTACTTGGTAATCAGCTTCCCTTGCGCGTTCGCGCATTCCATAGATAGTTCAGTCACAACTTTTCACAAGACTCGGGAGATGAGACAATGAACACGCACAAGAATCTTTCACTCTGCACGGCCCTATGCCTGGGGCTGGTCCTGCTGGCCACCAGCAGCGCTTTCGCCGTGGTCGGCGATATTGCCATCTTCCGGGAAGCGGCCGGCACGAATGCCATCACGACGGCCAATTTCGACCACACGTTCGACACGGTCGTTCGTGACACGGGCAACTACAGCCTGACCGGTTCGGACATCAGTATTACCGAGGCCGGCCACTATCTGGCGCTGTACAATTCGCGGTTCGACTCGACCGGCGGCAGCGACCGGTCGGAGATCCAATCGCAACTTGTCGTGGACGGGCTCGACGTGTCGATCGGTTGGTCTCAGGGCTATATCCGCCGCACCAGCGGCGCGGATGAGGCGATCACGGCCGGCGGCGGGATCATCGAGGGCGGCGCCGGCAGTACGCTCTCGCTCCGCTCGTTCCGCACCGACAATAACGGTGCCGGAGTGCAACGGGAGCCCAACGCGACGGGCATCCAACTCGTGCAGCTTGACGACAGTTGGGATTATCTCCGCCTCAGCGCCACGGCCAACCAGACCGGCCCCGCCAACGCCACGTATATCGACGTGACCTACGACACCCAGGACGAGTTGGATGCCGGATCCTTCGCACACGCCAGCGGCTCCGGCGATATCACACTGGCGACGGCCGGGCACTACATGGTGCTGGCCAATACCTATTTCCAGAAACCCGCCAACACAACGCGGACCGGATTCCAGCAGCGGCTGACGATCGACGGCAATGAACTTAACGGGAGCCTTACGACCGTCTACGTCAGGGGCAACGAAGACAGCAACGACGGCGCAACCTCGATCGGTACGATCATCGAGACCACCGCCGACAACCAGATCCTCAACGTCGAGGTCAACAAGCTCACCGGAACCGCCCCGGACATCCTGGGCGGGCGAACCGGCTTGACCATCGTTAAACTACCCGACACCGGCGACTTCATCCGTCTGGAGGATAGCACGGCCCAGGACTTCAACCCGGCCACCACAACGGCCATCGGGTGGGATACCGAGTTGGAACTCGACGCTACCGGTTTCACCCAAAGCGGC
>JABMRB010000589.1 GCA_013202865.1 Candidatus Nealsoniibacteriota bacterium
AAGGTGCCGGGCAGCAAGCATACGTGTTCGTCGTGCGGCTGGGGTGTGTTCGAGTCGTTCTGGGGTTACTGTCCGTGGTGCGGAAAAAAGCTCTCCTCGACGTGAGGTATCAGTCATGGCTGAGAGGCTCGAGTTGTTGGCAAGAACCTTCTTCAATCACGACATGGAACGCGGCGAAATCCACCCGCTTAGCGGTGGTCTCGCGTCCGTCTACTCGGCTCGTTGTGCAAAGAAAGACGGGTTCAACGAGGATGCCGCGGCGCTCATTTCCTTGGGGACTGCCTCCGCGGTTCTTCTCGTCGCCGACGGCCTCGGTGGTGGGCCAGCGGGGCAGCAGGCGTCGAGCTTGGCCGTTCAAACGGTGATCGACTCGATCGCGCGGGGCATGAAAGAGGACCTTATGCTGCGCACCGCGATCCTGAATGGGCTGGAAGCCGCCAATCAGGCGGTCCAGGAAATGGGAGTCGGTGCCGCGACGACCATCGCCATCGTCGAACTCCAAGATGGCATCGTACGGCCTTATCACGTGGGTGATTCGATGATCCTCATCGTGGGCCAGCGAGGAAAGATCAAGCTCCAAACGATTTCGCATTCCCCCGTCGGCTTCGCCGTCGAGGCAGGGCTCATGGACGAACGCGAGGCGATGTTTGACAGCGATCGACACGTGGTTTCCAACGTCGTGGGCTGCCCGCAGATGAAGATCGAACTGGGGCCGTCCGTGAAACTGGCCCCTCGCGACAGCGTGGTGCTGGCGAGCGACGGTCTGTTCGATAACCTGTACGTCGAGGAAGTTATCGATCGGGTGCGCAAGGGACCACTGGAGTCGGCCACCCGTCGCCTGGCGCACGACTCGCACCGGCGAATGAATACCCCGGAGGGAAATCAGCCCAGCAAGCCCGATGATCTGACCTTCGTTCTCTTCCGGCCCCAACCCCATTGCAGAAACGGTTCTTGAAGCGTACATAGGAACGCTGCCCGGCACCGCCGGTGAATGGCCAGTGCACGAAAACTGGGGGTCAAAGCTGAATGAAACGGTTCATCCGGGATTCGCGTACCTG
Organism: Candidatus Nealsoniibacteriota bacterium; assembly: GCA_013202865.1. Classification (GTDB taxonomy): domain Bacteria; phylum Planctomycetota; class Planctomycetia; order Pirellulales; family Thermoguttaceae; genus JABMRB01. The sequence continues at coordinate 1,059 of JABMRB010000589.1, forward strand.
GGGGCGTGGAAATGCGTTTTCTGTGTGATCGGGGTCAAAGCTTGATTAGTGATTAGTGCGGTCTTCCTTCCAGCTTCGCTACGGTGTGTCGGAGTTGCTTAGTGCCTGACTCCACTCGCGCGACGATGCGGTTTACACTGGGAACTCGCGGGACACCACACCAATTATTCTGCTTTGCCGGGCGACCGGCCTTGCGAGGGTGTAGGGTTGCGTTTCGATCGGTCCGTCTCACGCCAAATGCCACCTTAATTCACGGCAAACACCGCATTAGTTTGGGTGGCATGAACTTGACTTAGGGCAATCGACGCGAAACGGAGATCGACGTAACCTGTTGAAGGAAAACGAGTTAGGGCCACGCTTCGGCAGCCGTCGTCGCCGTAAGTGGGATTCGGCGCTTTGTGCCAAACGGGGGTGTGCGCCGATGTGCATAACTCGTTGTCCTCAAAGGAGTTACTGAAAAAATCGACTCCAATCTTGACTTTTGCTCAATCGCCCGATCGGTCATTCTGGGATGATTCTAATCGACGTAACTCCTTATTTCAAGCCGACTTATTGGCCGCCTCGGCCGAACTACGGCAGTGGTTGCGAAGTGTAAAGGCGGGGCAAGATTCGGTCTGTGTAATCCGTGGTTCATAAACAGCCTTCAGAATGCGTGTTCACGCCGCTCTCCGCCAACCGCCGAGCGGGCGCAACCCCCTTTTCGAGCTTGGTGGATCACGCCGGGCGGAGTACACTCCCGCCCATGCCCAGCGACGATCCACTTAGCAACCTCTTGCCCGACGCGAAACCGCGGCCGCTGGGGCCCCGGCGCGAGTGGCTGCACGAGGTGATCTTCGAGGCGGAAACACCGGCCGGCAAGGCGTTCGACCTGGCCTTGCTGGTCGCGATCATGATCAGCGTGCTGGCCGTGATGCTCGATAGCGTCAAGGAAATCCACGACCGCTGGGGCGATTGGCTGCTGGCCGTCGAGTGGCTCTTCACCGTGCTGTTTTCGGTCGAATACGCCGCCCGGCTGATCTGCGTGCGGCGGCCGTGGCGTTACGCCGTGAGCTTCTTCGGCATCGTCGACCTGGCGGCGATCGTACCCACCTACTTGAGCATCTTCATCGCCGGCTCGAATACGCTGCTGGTGATTCGCACCTTGCGACTGATCCGCGTGTTTCGCGTGCTCCATCTAACGCATCATTACCGCGAGGCCCGGGCCCTGGTCAACGCGCTGCGTGCCACGCGTGCCCGGATTACGGTCTTCCTGGTCTTCCTCGTGGCGCTGGTGCTGATCCTCGGGTCGGCGATGTACCTGATCGAGGGCAACGAAGAGGGTACCGGCTTCACGAGCATCCCGCGGAGCGTCTATTGGGCCATCGTCACGATGACCACGGTCGGCTACGGCGATATTGCCCCGCAGACCGTAGCCGGGCAGATGTTGGCGGCGGCCGTGATGATCCTCGGCTACTGCATCATCATCGTGCCGATCGGCGTCTTCTCCGTCGAGATCGCCGCCGCCCGGCACCGTGAGATCAGCACGCAAGCCTGCCCGAGTTGCAGCGTCGAAGGCCACGACGCCGACGCCGTCCACTGCAAGCGTTGCGGCGAGAAACTGTGAGCAGCGAGCCGCGGGGCTTGCCCCCGCGCATCTCCACGTCGCGCCGGGATGAACCCGGCGGCTCGCCTGTCCAACGGCCGGTTTTCAATGGGCAAGCCGCTGGAATACGTGTTCCCCCCGGTCGATCGGCACACTATAATAGATTTGGGCGGTGTTCGGGAGGAAAGCCAATATGACCTACCGCGGCTATGTAAAAAACGGCGTCGTCATCCTGGAGGCTCCGGGAGAGCTTCCCGACGGCACCCAAGTCAGGGTCGAGCCTCTTTCCGCCGGGAAGGGCGACTCCGGCGAGGGAGATTTGCCTACACTCTATGAACGCCTCGAGCCGTTCGTCGGGAAAGCCCAGGGGCTGCCACCGGACATGTCCGTCAATCTCGACCATTACCTCTATGGAGTGCCGAAGAAGCCGTGAGACCCGTCTTTGCCGACACTTCGTACTATCTCGCGTTGCTCAGCCCTGGCGACGTTCATCACACCAAGGCCGTCGACTTGAGCCGCTCACTCCGGCCACCGATCGTGGTGACAGAATTCGTCTTGATCGAATTGGCCAATGCACTTTCACGGGCCGACACCAGACATTGCTTCGTCGACCTGCTGACGCATGTTCGCTCTGATCCGACCGTCACTATTGTATTAGCATCAGCGGAGCTGTTCGAGCGAGGCTACCAACTCTATGCGCACAGGCCCGACAAGGATTGGTCGCTGACCGACTGCATTTCTTTCGTTGTGATGCAGAACGCGGGCCTGAAAGAGGCCCTGACCGCCGATCGCCATTTCGAGCAGGCGGGCTTTCAAGTGCTGCTGAAGTAGGGCTCTCTACACGCCCAGCTTCCCCACGGCAACGACGATTGCCGAACGGTCGCATGCGTACAGATCGGCTCCGCTGAATGGGTTCAACTCCAAGAGGCGGAGGCCACCGTCACTCTCGCAGATATCCAGGGTATAGACTACATCGGGAGGCGTCAGCTTGTGTGCGATCTCTTGCGCAAAATCCCACTGCGCTCCACCGCTCAGTGGAACCGATTCGGAGCGACCTTCTGCTTCATATCGACAGCTGGCGACAACGATTCGATCCACCACGACGAAACGCCACTCGGCGCCGATAGCTGCAATCGGAGCCACCACAATGGGGATCGACTCGTCGTCGTAATAGAACCCGTGGTCGAGGGCCTCCAATGAAACTGACTCTCGCGACAGAACTCGCCCGGAAAACGGTTTCAATGGGCTGTCTGGTCGAACGAAGAAGTCGTCCCGGGCTCCCCCAATCTCGGAAAGAGCCGCGTCCGGGTCTCGAACGAACTCATTCGCGGGTCGCACACACCAGTTGGTGTGGACCAACCACTCTCTCGCCTTCGGATACCAGGCAGAACAGACAAACGCTTCGGTATTGCAGAAGGCACCGGGCGCCCACGGCAACTCGGCTCGCACACGGGCTGCATTCCCGAGGCTGCCATGAAATACGACAGCACCGGTCGAGAGGTCCGGAAACTCACCGTTCGACCACCAGTCGTCGTCCCACGTGATGACTTTCTGGCATGCGTTTCGTGCGGCCTGTTTAAGCCGCGCATGTCCATCTTCAAACACGCTGGATTCCAGCACCCAGGTTAGCATGGCACATCCCCCGATCTATGCCGGCACACAATGACTGTGCGATCCAACGTCGCCGACATGCCTATAGTACCGAAAAAACCCGGAAAGGTCACGCCCATCTCCACGTTGCGCCGGGATAAACCCGGCGGCTCGCTTCAGTTCCCGACGGCTTGGCAACCTACAACCCCAACTTCGCCGCTCGCACCGTGTTCTTCAGCAGCATCGTGATCGTCATCGGGCCGACGCCGCCGGGCACCGGGGTGATCTTGCCGGCGATCTCCTTGATCGCGTCGAAATCGACGTCGCCGACCAGCTTCGCCTTACCCGACGCCGTGAAACCGATCCGGTTTACGCCGACGTCGATCACCGTCGCACCCGGCT
>JABMRB010000590.1 GCA_013202865.1 Candidatus Nealsoniibacteriota bacterium
GCTTAAAGCAGAAGCCGTTCAGATGCCGTTGGACGGTCATAGCGCCGAGTCGGCGGCAGTCGCCGTAAGTCGAGTTCATGCCACCCAAACTAATGCGGCGTTTGGCATGAATTCATCAGGTGTGAATTCGTTTCCAAGAGGGGGGACGATATTCACCGTGACGCGGCGTTTTTCCGAAAGCGCGTTTGGAAGTGGCAACACCTGATGCGGAAAGAACGACGGGGCTACCCGCTGCCCGCTCTGACCCGTTTGCCACCACTAGCTCATTGATCTCCGTCCATCGGGATCTCTGTCAAACCAAGTTTCGACCAGGAGTTTGGACCTGGACTTCGAGTCATCGTAATAATTCACGTCCACAATCTCCCCCGTAAGACGGATGAGCAACTTGCTCCCTTCCGTCTTGATGATATCGATCGTGTTCTTGTCACTCCCGTCGTGCTCGGCAAAGTAGAAGTTCGTAACGCAGCCACCTCGACTCTCATCGTGTCCATCTGGAATGGCCGCTCTGAATCCGGGGACGAGTGCCGCTTCGGTCAGTTTTGGCTCAACTAGATTCAACTCCCACTGCGGTTCGCCACCGATCTCCTCTGTGTCGTCAAACTGTTTGATGGCCTCCCCGCACGCAACGGAAAGCCACAGATTCATCTTTCCGTCTTCCTCATCGTGATAGAGATTCCATCTGGCCTCTTCGATCTCGTAAATCTCAAGACCATTGAATCGCTCCATGTGAAGCTCAGGCCGCTCGGGCATCTTGCTGTCCTCCATTGACTGGTCCTCTTGGCAGAACTAGTGGCTATCGGGGAACCTGGAGTCAGAGCAGGCGAGCAGGCCATGGTGGGGCTCGCTTCGCTCGATCCACCCTACATCTACTCGTTCCTTGTCCTGGAAACGGAACAAGTTCCGTTCTACGACGCGCCCAAGATTTCTTTTACCGCCGCGATCACACTGACCGCGTCGGCTTCCAGGGGGACGTCTTGCTTGTCGCCGGTTTGCATGTCTTTGATCTGGCAGGTGTTTGACTCGAATTCGTTGTCGCCGGCGATCAACGCTACGCGAAAACCGCGGCGGTCGGCGTATTTCAATTGCTGGCCTAGCTTTTTCGGCTCGGGATAGACCTCCACGCCGATGCCCGACGCGCGGACCGCGGCCGCCAGCTTCAGGTAGTCGTGCAGCCGGGCTTTGTCGAAGTACGGGATCAGGACCGGGGCCGGCGTGGCTACCTTCTCGATCATATCGAGTTCTTCCATGGCCGCCAGCAGCCGGTCGAGCCCGAGCGACGCGCCGACGCCGGGCAGTTCCTGCTTGGTGTAGAGTTCGGCCAGGTTGTCGTAACGGCCGCCGCTGCATACGCTGCCGATGTCGGGCAAGGCGTCGAGAAACGTCTCGAAGACGGTGCCCGTGTAGTAGTCCAACCCCCGGGCGATCGAGACGTCGAGCTTCACCCGCTCGTCCGGTGCCCCGCCGGCCCGCACGCCGTCGAGCAGTTCCTTCAACCGCCCCACGCCGGCCATGCCCGTCTCGCTGCCGGCGACCAGTGGTTCGAGCTGCCGCAACACGTCGTTGTTGGTGCCGGAGATCTTTGCCAGCTCGAGCACCTGCCCGGCCTGCTCGGCGGTACATCCGGCGGTAGCGATCATCTCGTCGGCTACGCGGTCCGGGCCGATCTTGGCTAGTTTGTCCAGCGCCCGCAATACGTTCGCGGCCCGGTCGGCCAGGTCGAGCCGTTCGAGCAGCCCGGTGAGCACCATGCGGTTGTTGACGTGGATCGTGAACCGGTCGAACCCGATCGTGCGGAACAGGTCGTGGATCACGAGCGTCGTCTCGACGTCGGCGGCGATGCTGCGGGTGCCGATTGTGTCGAAGTCGCATTGCATGAACTCGCGGTACCGGCCCCGCTGCTGCTTCTCACCCCGCCAAACGGTGGCGATGTGGTAGCGCTTAAACGGCGTACCCAGCTCGTTGATGTGCTGGGCGGCGAACCGGGCTAGCGGCACGGTCAGGTCGAACCGCAGTCCGACCCAGCGCCCGCCGGCGTCCTGGAACTTGTAGAGCTGCTTGTCGGTCTCTTCGCTGCCCTTGCCGGCAAGGATTTCGAGGTACTCCAAGGCCGGCGTGTCGATCGGGCTGAAACCGTACGAGCGGTATACACGACGCGCCGTATCGATCAGCCGTTGCCGAGGAATCATCGCCTCGGGCAGGAAGTCGCGGAAACCTTTGAGCGTGCGGGGGGTGATGCGTTGTTGGGTCACGGGGGAAGGATTTGGGATTTGGGATTGTTCGATATTCTGCGGTTCATTTCTTTCTTACTTCGGTTTCGGGCTCCTTCGTCCTTTGCCTTTGCGGGGGCCTAGGACGGCTTCGGCGTATTCTTCGACTTGCTCGGGGGTCTCCCAGTAGTGGTCGTAGACCCAGGAGTCTTCGTATTCGCAGTTCTTCGTCGTGTAGTCGCGGCAGATCTCCGGCCGGGTCTCGTAGACGCCGCAAAGATTGTCGTCGCGAAGTGATTTGCAGCGGTTGTGGACCAGCAGGTACCAGCAATCGTCCTCGGTGAAGATGGTCGCCCGCTCGTGCAACAGGTACCAGCGGATGAACTCGAAATCGTCCCAATCCTCGGGCGTGTCTATCGGCAGGGCAAAATAGCAGCAGCACTTGGCCCGGCAGTAGCTGCACAGGATCTCGTCCGGGGCGAGGTTTTCGCGGGCGGGCTTCTTTTTGAGGTCGTACGTCGGGATGGCGGCAGCAGCTTCGCCCATGGGGGGATCGTCTCCGGAGAAAGCGGTTGTACCTTGCGGTATTTTCCCAGGTTAGCAAATCGGCCGGGGGGAGGAAAGGGTAAGGGGTGCTAAGCCTCAAGCGGCTGGAATGCGAAAGGCCTAGTTCTTGCGAATCCGGCTACGAAATCGACTGGTAAGCCATTTTCAGCCGGTCGCCTTACCCCCTAGTTTCGGCAACGTGGGCAGGATGGGTTAGTCTTGCTAGTTGTATCGGTTGAACTCGATCCGGCACCCGCCCGGAACCGATCCACCGTCAAGAGGCTTTATCTCGAACCATCGGAGGACCGGATCGATGCACGCGACCTTGTTGACTCTCTTACTGGCGGCCGGGGCGGAATCACCGGGTACGATCGCCGAACAACCTACCACCGTCGCCGCGGAAGGCCGCGGATGTGCAACATCATGCCAGCGGTGCGGGTGCATGACTACAGCCAGCCAGTGTGGCGGGCAAGACAACCGAAACTGGCTCACTTCCTGGTTCGGCTCGGGGTCCCAGACGTGTTACGCGCCGGGATTCGGCTTCTACTCGGGCAACAATCGGCACAAGCACCACGATGCGGCGCTGCACGGCTACTACTATCGGCGGCCCTACAACTACCGCCATCAGTTCGACTATCCTGGGCACGCCGCGTTGCACGCCCCCCAGTTTTTTTCGACGATTCCCTGTGGGCCCTCGGCAGGCGATGTGATTCTCGCGCCGCAAGACGAACCGGGCGCCGCCGGCCCCTTGCAACCGATCCCCTCTTCACCGACAATGCCGGCTCCGATGTACTAAGGGGAACGGTCGAACGAAGGCGCAGTTGCGAAAAAATTTCCCGAGTTGGACAACTTTGGAGAAATGCTTCTTGACAATTCTCGCCGGATCGGGAAAATGACGTCTAACCTGAACGTGGCTTACAGTCACATCCAATTCGCTCGTCTTCAAGACCTGTGCGAATTGGCAGGAAGTCTCAAAGTGAAAACGTGAGGACGCTGTCCGGTCGAGCAACTCGGCCGGCGCCCGAATGAGAGCTTGGGGAGCGGCGACTGCAGGGAACGACTGTCGGCGCA
>JABMRB010000591.1 GCA_013202865.1 Candidatus Nealsoniibacteriota bacterium
AGGTACGAGACCCACGCGTCCGGCAATCGCGTCAGCAGAACACGCGTGGGTCTCGTACCTCGACCCACCCTACCGATGTCGCACAAATTGCTATGAACGTTATTGAGATCCAGAACTTTTCGTTTCGCATTGGGCGCAAGGAGATCTTGCGGGACGTGACGTTTTCGGTGGGCGAAGGTGAGTATCTCTCGATCGTCGGTCCCAACGGTGCGGGGAAGACGACGCTGCTGAAGTGCATCGATCGGTTGCTGCTCGGCACCGCGGGGAAGATCTCGATCCGCGGCCGGGCGTTGGATAGCTATCGGCAGCGGGATCTCGCCCGGCTGATCGGCTACGTGCCGCAGGCCGACGGCGGTGTGTGTCACTTCACCGTCGAGCAATTTGTGCTGATGGGCCGGTACCCGTACCTTAGCCCGTTCTCGGCGGTCAGTAAGGAGGACCGGCAGGCGGTTCGCGATGCGATGCAGCAGACCGGCACGGTCGAGTTCGCCGACCGGATGCTCGACACGCTCAGCGGCGGCGAACGGCAGCGGGTCTACATTGCCGCCGCGATGGCCCAAGGCGCCGAGATCCTCCTGCTGGACGAACCGACCACGTTCCTCGACTACCGCCACCAGGACGAAGTCCGTGCCCTGTTGGCCCGTATCAATCGCAACTCGGGTACGACGATCCTGATGGTGACCCACGATCTCAACGGCGCCACGCTGCAGAGCGACCGGATCGTGGCCATGCACGAAGGGCAGATCGCGTTCTGCGGACCGCCGGCCGAGATCATGCAGCAGAGTGTTTTGCAGCGGATCTACGAGTCGTCGCTGCTGCTGGTAGATCATCCCCAGACGGGACTGCCCGTCATCGTGCCGCGTGTGGCGCCGCAGGGGGAGCGATGAACCGAACGTGGATCGTGCTGTTGATGGCGGTGTTTGCGGTGGTGGTATGCGCCGTCGCACCGTTCGTGGGCACGTATCGTATCCCGGTGAGTATCTTGTGGCAAGACGGCGGCGAGGGGGCCGGCGACGTGACGGCCACGATCTTTTGGAAGCTTCGCGTTCCCCGCGTGTGCATTGCGCTGTTGGCCGGCGCTTCGCTGGCCGTCAGCGGGATGGCGTTTCAGGCCATGTTTCGCAACCCGCTGGCAACGCCCTTCACACTCGGGGTCGCCAGCGGCGCGTCGCTGGGGGCGGCCATCTACATCCGCACCGGTATCACCTTGTCGTTGTGGTGGGTCTCCGGCATGTCGTGCGCTGCGTTCTTGGGGGCGATGCTCTCGATCTCGCTGGTCTACGGGCTCAGCCGTGTGCAGCGAGGGTTTTCTGCCGCCACGATGCTGCTGGCCGGCGTTGCGCTGAGCTTCTTCTTCTCCAGCCTGATCCTTTTCATTCAATACACGGCCGATCCAACGCAGACGTTTCAGATGCTCCGCTGGGTGATGGGGGGCTTGCAGGGTAACGCCGGTTTCGGCGACGTGTACGGCATCCTCCCGTTCGCCGTGGTCGGCACGGGAATCGTGGCGGCGATGACCCATGAGTTGAACTTGATTACCACGGGCGAAGAACTGGCCGCCAGCCGGGGCGTCGAGGTCGACTGGATCAAGAAGGTCCTTTTCTTCGCCGCTTCGCTGATGGTCGGCGCCGTCGTGGCCGTTTGCGGGCCGATCGGGTTCGTGGGACTGATGGCGCCGCACATCTGCCGATTGCTGATCGGACCCGACCACCGCTACCTGATGCCGGCCACGCTGCTATTCGGCGGCGCGTTCCTGGTGCTCTGCGACACGGTGGCCCGGACCGTGATGCCGCCGATCGAATTGCCCGTCGGGATTATTACGGCCATGCTCGGCGGACCGTTCTTCCTTTGGTTGTTGTTGGTGAGGAGACCGGGGGTCTAAGGCCGCTTGAGGAATACGACAATGAAAATCACGCAACTCAATCCGTTCATCCTTCACGTGCCGGTGACCGGCAATCGGATCGCCGATAGCTCGAACCGGATCACCCACTGGGGCACGGTCGGCGTGATCGTCGAGACCGACGCCGGGTTGCGGGGGTTCGGCTACACGGGTACGCTCGGCTATGGACCGGCCGATCGGCTGATTCGCGACTGCATTGCCGACTGCTACGCCCCGATATTGCTGGGCAAGGACCCGTTGGGCGTGCGGCATCTCTGGCAGACGATGTTCAACTTCCCCGGCATCCGCTGGGTCGGCCGGGCCGGTGTAACGCAAATGGCCTTGGCCGCCGTCGACGTCGCACTCTGGGACATCAAAGCCAAGGCCGCCGAAATGCCGCTCTGGAAACTGCTCGGCGGCAGCGAGACCGAACGGATCGAGGCCTACAACACCGACGGCGGCTGGCTGAGCCTCTCGGACGACGAACTGGTCGAGGGCGCCAAGCAAATGGTCGAAGGCGGGTTCCGCGGCATCAAGATCAAGATCGGCAGCCCCGACCCGGGCAACGACCTGCGTCGGATCGAAGCGGTTCGCCATGCGATCGGCGCAGACGTGAAACTGATGGTCGACGCCAACGCATGTTGGGATTTGCCCACGGCCATCCGCGTCGGCCGGCGGTTGGCCGACTGGGACGTCTTCTGGTTCGAGGAGCCGATCTGCTGCGACGACGTCTCGGGCCACGCCACGTTGGTCCGGTCGACCGACACGGCCGTCGCGTTGGGCGAGCAGCTCTATTCGGTCGATGCGTTTCGCCACTTCATTGAGGCCGGCGCCGTCCACTTCGTCCAACCGGACGCCACGCGGCTCGGCGGCGTCACACCCTGTTGGCAGGCGATCGATCTGGCCGCGTCGCATCGGCTGCCGGTGGTTTGCCACGCGGCCGACATGATGCAGATCCACCAGCACCTTTCGATAGCCCACCCGGCCTGCACGATGCTAGAGTACATCCCCTGGCTTCGCCAATGCTTCGAGGAGCCGGCCACCGTCGAAGGAGGCCGTTTCCTCGTCCCGCAGATGCCCGGCGCCGCCACCACACTGAAACCCGACGCCCTGGAACGTTTCGCCGTCTCCTAGCCGCTTGCGGCTTAGCAACAGGAGAACACCATGCGCGACATCAAGATCGCCGCCGCCCAGTTCGAGTCCCGCGACGCCGACAAGCAGTATAACCTTGGCCGAATCGAGGCGCTCGCACGCCGGGCCGTCGAAGAAGGGGCCGAGATCGTGAGCTTCCACGAAGGCTGCATCACCGGCTATACGTTCGTCGAGACGCTCTCGCGCGACGAACTTGCCGAGTTGGCGGAGCCGGTGCCCGAGGGGCCGAGCACGCAGCGGCTGATTGAGCTTTCGCGGGAGTTGGGCGTGCCGCTGTTGGCCGGGCTGATCGAGAGCGACGGCGACCGGCTCTACAACACCTACGTCGCCGTCGCGCCCGAAGGCTTCGTCGCCCGGCATCGCAAGCTGCACGCTTTCGTCAGCAAGCACCTGAGCTGGGGCGACGAGTTGGCGGTCTTCGAGCTTTGCGGCGTTCGTTGCGGCGTGCTGATCTGCTACGACAACAACCTGGTGGAGAACCCGCGGATCATGGCGCTCAAGGGTGCCGAGGTGATCTTTGCCCCGCACGTCACCTGCGGACTGCCGAGCCCGATGCCCGGCCGCGGCAAGATCGACCGCGATCTGTGGGAGAACCGCCACCGCGATCCGGTGCCGTTGCGGATGGAGTTCGACGGGCCGAAAGGCCGCGAGTGGCTCCTTCGGTGGCTGCCCACCCGGGCGTACGAGAACGGCCTGTACTACGTCTTCACCAATCCCGTGGGCGTCGATCACGACACGATCAAGACGGGCGGGGCGATGGTAATCGACCCGTTCGGCGAGATCATTGCCGAGTCGCGTGCGCTGGGCGACGACGTGGTCGTGGGTCTGTGTACGCCCGAGAAGATCGAGCTCAGCGGCGGCCGCCGCTACATCAAGGCCCGACGCCCGGAGCTCTATGGACCACTGGCCGAACCGCTGCCGCCCGGGCAGGAGCCCGAAGTCAACCCGGGATGGCGGATGGGGAGGGAAATGCAGAATGAAGAATGATGAATGCAGAATGCCGCTTGCGGCTTAGCAATTGGCGTTAGGGTTCGTCGACCCACGTACTTAGAACTTAGAACTCGTACAGGAATAACTTCCCGATTCAACTCTTGGGCGTTGGCTGTGAGCTTTGAGCTATGAGCTTTCTCACAGCTCACAGCTCACAGCTCATAGCTCATAGCCAAATCGGG
>JABMRB010000592.1 GCA_013202865.1 Candidatus Nealsoniibacteriota bacterium
CCTTTTTGATCGTTCCGATCGGTTGTCGTTTCCAACAACAACCTAAGGAGCGGACACTGATTTCTCAAGCAGGCGTCAACATTTGAACGTTATCAAGATTTTTGCCTGAAAATTAGCGACGGACGCTGCAAACAGCACAAATGACTCTCCCTCTGGATCACCATAAGAGAGCGGATTGGCGTTCGCATATGAATACGCAGTAGGTTGCCAACCAGGCCCAATTGGCTTGACCGGATCTGTCGAGAGAAACACACCAGCTTCTGCCGAGTAGTACCGTGCCCGCATGAAGTAGAGGTCTGGCAGGTCTTCCATGACACCGAAAGCGCCTACGAATCGGTAAGGATTGCCGTCAACGCTGCTGTCGGGCAGGCCGCGGCCGTAGGGGGTGTAGGCGTATTGGCTGACGATATTGGTTGAGGAGTCGGTGGTGGCGATAATGTTGGCCTGGGCGTCGGCATGGTAGCAGAGCAGTCCGTTGGTCGAGTCGACCTTGTAGGCGAGGCCGCCGGGGCCGTGAACGTAATGGGCCGTAATGGCTCCCCCGGAATCTGTATCACACAGAATGATCTCCATGCCGAGCGACAAGTCGAGGACGTAGCGAGATTCGACACCATCTACCGTCTTGGCGATACGGCGCCCGATCGCATCCAAACGATTCTCAACTGTTCGGCTGGTAATTCCGGCGTCCCAGTCGACGACCAGAACGCGATTGTCTTCGTCGTAGATGAAAGCGTGGCTCTGTCCGCCGCCCATGACATTGGTCATGTTGCCGCTGGCGTCATAGACGTAGGTCCAGATGTTGGAGGGGTTGAGTGCGTCCACGCGGTCAATCAGGCGGTTAGCCGCCGTGTACTGAGCCGTTTCGTCAATCCGTGCGGGCAAAGGCCAATCCATTGTGCCTGTCTCGGTCGAGTCGGTTTTGTTGCCGTTGCGGTCATACGCGTAGGTGAGGGCGAGGAGAACGGTGCGGTTGGCCGAGAAAGGCGTCGCGGCCGCTTGGAAAAGCTCGTACACCTGATTTGACGAAAGCGCCGAACGATAGAGACGGAGATCATCCATAATGCCTTCCATGGCATTTTCGCTCTGGAAACCGCCGCCCATGACATCCTGATCCTGCCCCACAACAAGAGATCCGTTGCCAGGGATAAGGAAGCCCTGCGCGTGGGTTGTGCTATAGGCCAAGACCCCATCCTTGTAGATTTGGCAAAGACCATCGGAACTACGCCATGTGACGGCGAGGTGGTGCCACAACCCATCGTTGAACGCTACACCAGAGGTTGCCGTTACCGCATCGTTGATCCGGACGCGCAGGTCCCGGTAATCCTGAAGGCAGAACATGTTGTCCCCGCCCGTCGTAGCGTAAGACAGCGGAATCGCTTCCTTGACCGTGTCGCTGGTTTTGATCCAGCACGCGACTGACAACTCGTTGCTGGGAAAACCATTGAATGGATTTGCGATGAGGTAGTCATCCACTGTTCCGTCAAATTGCCTAGCCATGCCCACTTTGCCGGATACATGGTCTGTCCCAACAATACTGAGTGTATGGCCGTTGCCAGCGACGTCCTCGCCGGCGGCGTCAAGAGGCCAGTGCGCTTCGAGCTCCGCAGTAAATGACACGGGAGAGAACGCATTCAAGTCCAGAGAGGTCAGTCGACCTGTCTTGTCAAACGCATTGATTTGGACTAAGCTATTAGGATAGGTCTTGGAAACGAGGCGATTGGCCTTGTCGTACGCAAAGGACATGGAACGGGAGTCCCAGTCGACCTGACTGGTGAGGCGACTGAGAGCGTCATAGGTATAGTCAATCACTTTGCCATCAGGATATCGCAAGGTCTCTCGTCGACCGATGAGGTCGTAGGTGAAGTTCAGTTTCTTATTGAAATGGTCGCGGCACTCGGTGATGCGGTCCATCTCGTCGAATTCGAGACGAGTGGTGGTTGTGGGGCCGGAGCCGAGCCGTGTGCCGATGATGGGATTGTCGTTGTCATCATACACGAACGAGTTGATCCGCCCGGTGTTGAACGTCACGGTTTCGGGCCTGCCGCCGGCGTCATAGGAAACGGTACGTGTGGTTCCGTTCGGATCGGTTTGGGTCCGCAAACGTTTGAGTTCATCATAGTCGTAGTGCCATTCGAACCCGTCCTGGTTACGTTCCATGGTTCTTTCATTGCGGGTTCCGTAGGTCATTACGTAGTCCCCCCGGCGTGGATCCATGATGTTGGTGATGCTGCCGACCGGGTCGTAATCGTAGAGCCATTCGCAGCCTTCGGCATCGATCCACTTGATGAGGCGTCCGCGATCGTCGTACTCGTGGAGAGAGGGGCAGCCCTTTGGTGAGGTAACGGTGTCGATGCGCCCCACCACGTCATAGGACGTCTCAACCGTGTTTTGCAGGGGATCGGACTTGGTGACCCCGCGATTGAGTCTGTCGTATTCGGCGGTCCACCGTCTGCCCAGTTTGTCGACAGTAGCAACCCGGTTGCCATTGTCGTCGTACTCGTGCTGCACGACGTTACTCAACGGATCGGCAATTTCGACGAGACGATTCTCCTCGTCATACGTGTACGTAAGCGTGTTGGTGTATGGGTCGGAAGCCGTGCTCAGCTTTCCGCGGTCGGTGTACGTCGTTTTCCATTCAGCGCCGGCACGATCCACGCGCAAGGTCTGCTGATTCATGGCGTCATAGTGCAAGTACGTGTACTGCCCCTTGGCGTCGGCTTGGCTGGTTAGATTGCCTCGATCGTCGTAGGTGCTGACGTATTCTCGCCACAACGGGTCAACACTCTTGGTTACGTTGCCTCTTATGTCATAAGACAGGTGTGTAACCTCGTTCAGTGGGTTTGTGGCGGTGAGCGTCCAACCCCATTCGTTGCGTGCGTACCCCCAGGTGTTGGCAGCCGGATCGGTCTTCGATACGAGGAATCCGTCCTGATTGTACGTAAAGCTAGAAGTGTTGCCGTTGGCGTCGGTGGCGGCCTCGACCAGCCCGTTACTTGTGTACGTGAGTATCACCAGGGTCCCCATGTCGTCGTACTGCGTTAGAACGCCGCCGCCATCGTCATATGTGTAGTGGCGTGTCCAGTCGGCGGGGTCCGTCTCTGTGAGCGGGGCGTTGAACAACGTGTGATACGTCCATGCCCTGACCTGCCCAAGCGCGTTTGTTTGCGCAGTCTTGTTCGAGCGTTCATCGAAAGCGTAGGTTGTGCGCCAACCCAATGGTTCGGTGGTGCTAACTCGATTTCCGAACTCGTCATATTCGTAGGTTGTCTCGTACCCAAGCGGTGTCTTCGTCGAGATCAGATGGCCTTTTCGGTCGAAGGTATCAACCCAGTCATGCCCTTCCGCATCCGTCAGTGTCTTGCTGCGCGTGTCGGGCACGCCGTACTGAATCCCGCGCTCCCGGCTCAGGGCATCCACTTGATTGGTCATGCGCCCATATTCGTCGTAGTATACAGTCATGTTATCGTTGCTGCGCGGGTCCGTGACGCGATACAGGAGATCCTCGCCATTATACGAGAACTGCCAACGGGTATTCGCCGTATCATACTCGTTCGTCGGCCCCGACCATGTCTTGGCGATAAGCTGATTGGATTCGTCGTGTTCGAAGGCCACGGACCACTGACCGAAAGTCACATTTGTAAGGAGGGCGCCCTGGTAGTGAAAGTCGTAACGATCACCAACGGTATCAACCACTTGGGTTACGTAGCCATCAGCATGCCACAGCACATCAACGGTGTTACTGTAGAAATCGCGGATTTGCACGAGACGACCGCGCAGAGGCATCTCTTCGACTGGTCCTGAATAGGGATCTTTGAACGTGTACACAAGGCGACCGGGCGTCGTCCATTCGTAATAGTCGCCGTGTTCTTTAAGCTCACCTCTATACTCTTTGTGACGCGTCTGCCACTTTCCTTCGTCATCGTCCCACATTTCAACGCCACCATCCCATGTCATCAGGCCGATGGTGTCCGAACCAAAGAAGGGCAGGTACTCTTCCATCGGAATCATGCGCGCATCGAAGGAGTGTCGCCAGCCGTTGCCGAGAGTCGAACCTGTCATTGGATCATCATCGCCCAGCTTGTAGCCGCTGAAACTGTTGGCGCTGCTGTAGGCTATCCTGAAATCGAAGTCTACACCCGGTGTTGACCGTTGCATCACGGATTGCCGCCAAGTATACGCACCGGAAAGGGGGGCGATTCTGTCACGCCCGCCGTTGCGCCGGGAATCGAAGATTGACTGCTCCCCTTTTTCATCGACCTCATCAAAGGTTACGTCGCCAGAGCCGGATTTCACGCCCGGATTGGTATTCGTGGGGGCATATGCCGAGAAGTTCTTGAAGTAGTCGTTCGTATCGCTGGACCATCCGAGCTTGTAGTATCCGCGCAGATCCGGGTCTGAGCTTGGCTGATCTGAGTACATGTATGTACGGATGAGGGTTTTGCTGCGATATTCCTGGTAGATCGCCAGTTCCTGAATCTCCCCAAGAAAGTACTTCGCGGTCGACCAGCCCCCGATTGATACGCCATCCTCGTTGGAAGAATCGCCGATGCTGTAATTGATATTGAATACCTCGTGACCGTCGATATAGCCCCAGAACTCGTCGTTCTGACGCGTGACGGCAACATGATACCAACGGTCAAGGTATGGGCGTTCCATCATGGTTTGGACAGGAAGCGTTCCTGAGGCGCCCTTCGATAGAAACTCCATTCGGCCCAGCTGGTAGTTGTAGCGGATCTGGTAAGCATGATTGTCACTGTCCCCACCAGTTGTGCGGTCCACAAGCAGTGTCATGTTCTCCGAGAGACTTGTGTCGCTGGGAATCACCATCCTCATCCAGCACGAGACGGTGAACATGTTGTTGGTTAGCGACAGGCCGCCCGTTGGATCATCGATCTGGACGTAAGCATCACCTGGGAAAGAGGCCGCGGAAAGCTGTTGAGGAGAGTGAAGTGACACAAAAAGGACAAGTGCAATCAGCAGAAAACCTCTCCCGCGTTGTGACAGACAGCGCATTATTCGTTCCTTTCCAGAACTCATGATCGTGAGGCACGGTTGACCCGTTGGAAGCGTAAGGCCGCAAACTCTGCACGTCAATCCCGGTAAAGGCGTTCTTTCGCATAGGCTTCCCCTGCCGCGACGTCGGTAAATCCCCTATGCCGCTCACCAAAGAACGGCACAGGGATAGTGGACTAAGCACCCAGATATCGGGTAGGCTCGCACCTGACGTAGCATCATTCGGGACAACGCGAGTCGACGACGGCGCTTGTGTCTATGAGGCGGCACAACTCATCTCGTGAAGCCGGGGGGCCAAAGGCGAACGTGTGCCTTCTGGTCTTCTCCACGCTTATCGTTCTCCTGCAGGCTGCGGACACCATCACGGATGGAGCCATTCAGAATCTCATGGAAAATCGGTTCGTGTTGACTGCCGCCGGGCAACCGTGGCGACTTTTCACTGCTCAATTCATTCACATCGACTGGCTGCATGTCGCCATTGATGTAATATGCATTGCCGTAGTATGGGTACTTGTCCGTCGGTCATCGCGCGTGCTCCCGTTGTGTTTTTCATTTCTCGTCGCCGGCACCATAGGCCAGCTATTCGCACTACTTGCCTGGCGGTGGGGGTTGACTGGGTATACATCCCTTGTGGGAAGCTCGGATGCCCTTCATGGGCTATTCTACCTGTATATACGCCGCATGTACGACCAATCGCAAGACAGATGGCAACGCTTTGAGTGGTTGATTGTCATGGGCTTCTTGCTGGGCTCAATTGCATATACCTGCGCCACAGGAACGATGATTATGTCAGGGGCATTGAGGTCACCCGGTTACAACCATATCGGGGGCATCGTTGTCTTCGCTCTGGCCGTCGAACTCGGGTGGCTCAAAACCAGCGACGGAACATCCCATGACCACTGAGTTTCAGGAAAGAGGGTGCGCTTCTCCCCTTGATGGCTGGTACCGCAGCAAACTGGGGGAAAAGTGTACGGGCCTGAGGAAACTGGGACGCGGCAGTATTTTCGGCGCCACAATTGAGGAGCGAAGAACGGGGACGGCGCAATGCCGCATCGGGGGCAAATGGTTCGTGAACTTCGGTTCGGCTGAAGTTCTTGGGCTGGATGCGGACCCGCGGGTACGCAAACTCGCGAGAGAGTTTATTGACCAATGGGGAACATGCTGTGGTGCTTCACGAGTCTACCAGTATCCTGTGCTCTACGATCAGCTGGAGCGGCGAATCGTCCAGACCACAAACGCCGAGCAGGCCATTGCCTTCAACAGCGTCACGACTGTTCATTGTGGTGTGCTCCCGAGTCTGACACGGACCGGCAACTTCACCATAATCATTGACAGGCACGCGCATAATAGTATGTGGCGCGCTGCGGACATCTGTGCCGCCCGGGGCAGTGTCGTAAAGCAGTTCCCACACAACGACATTGCGGAGGTCAGTCGTCTCTTGCAGTCCACTGACGGGAAGCTGCCCATCGTTGTTGTCGACTCTGTCTACAGCATGAGCGGAGATTTTGCTCCGATCAAGGAACTGTACGCCCTTGTGAACGAACACAACGGACTCCTGTATGTGGACGATGCGCATGGAACAGGGCTTCACGGCGATCATGGCGGAGGGTACGTCACGCGGGAACTCGGACGATTGCCGCCGAACATTTTGGTTGTGGGCTCGCTTTCAAAGGCGCTGTGCGGATACGGGGGCTTCTTGGCCTGTGGCCCTGAGTACCGGGAGTTCGTGGAATGCGCGGCAGAAGGTTTTCTTTTCAACGGGCCGATACCAGCGCCAATGCTGGGCGCAGATCTCGCTGTCTTCGACATCTTGCTGTCCCACGAATACAGTTCGATGCGGACTGCCTTGGCAGACCGTCAGCAGCGTGTTCGCAGTGTTCTGGAGAACGCCGGGTTCACAATCATCGCTCCGGCCTCCCACATCTTCGCCATATCGATGACAGAGAAGAAAGCGGTCGCGTTGGCCCAACATTTGTTCGAGGCCGGCGTTCTCGTCAACTTGGCTTTGTTTCCTGCGGTACCACTCAAGGCGGGCCTGATCCGGTTGACACCTGGCCTGTTGCACACAGACGAAGACACACGCGTTCTGGCAGCAGCACTACAGGGATTTGCGAAGGGATAAGCGAAGTCCTTGGCAAAGCCCACGAATGATGGGGCCCTCTATGGCGGAGCCGCCGCCAATTGCTTCACGTTGTTACATCTCAGGATTCTGAAAGAGTCGTTATTTCGAACCAGAACGACCTCAGCACGCAAACCGTTCCTTTCTGCGCGGAAGGCTACACACTGGTTGGTCTTGACGCCGAAGACTTTGGCCCATCTTGATGCTTCGTCAGGGAATACCGCGTTCAGGTTTCCGAATTCGCCCGTCTCCTTGAGAACGGCCAGTCCCGCCGCCGAGACTTCATC
>JABMRB010000593.1 GCA_013202865.1 Candidatus Nealsoniibacteriota bacterium
CCTTCCCCTCTCCCCCCTTTCCCCTCTTCCCTTTCACACATTCCCCCGCAAACCACTCCCCATCGCGCTGAGATTACACCCACGCCCCCACACCTCTCGCACCGTGTTGACATAATGAACGTAATCTTCCAGCGGCACGTTCGGTGGCACGCGGTGATCGCAGAAACCGATGAAGCCACCTTCTTCAACCAGCGGGGCCAGGCGGTGGACTTCCGCTTCGATGGCGTCTTTGCCCCGGGCGAGGATGTTCTTGTCGTACCCGCCCATCATCAAGAGGTCTTTGCCGTATTGCCGGCGAAACGCGACGGCGTCGCCGCCCCATGTGCCGACCTCGATCGGGAACATGCCGTTGACGCCCGACTCCAGCCAGAGTGGAACCAACTCGTCGATCTTCCCGTCGCAGTCGACCCAGATCACGTCCACGCCATGCCGTCGCAACAGGTCGGCCAGTTGGCGGTAGTGCGGCACCAGGTACCGTTGGAAATGGGCCGGGCCCAGCAGCGGGCCCTTGTTGTAGCACATGTCTTCCCAGAACCCACAGCCGTCGAACTTTCCGCCCGTCTCAAGCAGCTTCGTGAGCACGCCGACGATACAGTCGGCCACGGTCGTGACCATCTCCTCGAACCAGGCCGGATCGTCGTAGACGGCCATCGAGACCGCCTCCAGGCCCATCCAATTGCGAATCCACCCGTAAAGACTGCCGCCGTTGAGGAAGACCGGCAACTCGCGGTTTTCGTCCCGCCAGAGCGCGACGTTCGCATCCCAATCGTCCGGATATCGCCGCGGGGCGGCCGGGTCCAGCCGCGGTGCGTAGTGTTGCCGCCAACTCGCCCGATCGACCAGCAGGTGTCCCTGGTGCTGCGGAATGGTGCTGGTGGCCTTCTTCCGCAGCACGCGAACGCCGTCGGACTGTTGTATCACTTCGCAGTCGCCGCGATCTTCGAGCACGGTCATCTCGAACGGCGGCATCAGCCCCACGGCCACGCCGTCGAAGACCGACCGCTCCGGATCGACCGGCGCCACCAGCGCCGACGTCTCGGCCTCCAGCACGCAACTGAACAAAGGGTCCATGCCGAAGTAATCATCGCTATTATTGCGGTTCACCTCCCGCGGCAACCCCTGGGCGTACCACGCGTCGACCGTCTCGTCCCAGAAGCTGAAATCGCAGATCGGCGAGCGGTCGGGATCGGCGTAGTGCATGGTGGCGGCGAATCGTTGGCGCGGGTTCATGGTTTGGTCCTGTGGCGTGTTGTCGAGAAAGACCCCCTTATCATACCGCAGCCGATCGGTACGACAACGTCATGCTGTACGCGATTGCCGTTAAGGGGCTTCGCGACCACCGGTCGCGGCTTTATGGTTCGATGATCGGCCGCAACACTTCGCAACCCAACTCGCCCAGATCGGTTCGCAGACGCTCAAACGTCGCTTCGTCTTCGCACGTGCCGATGATCGCGCCGCCGGAACCGGCGAACTTGGCCGACGCGCCGGCGGCGCGGGCCGTTTCGATCATGCGGATCTGGCCGGGCGGTAGATCGCAGATCGAACGACGTAGATCGAAGTTCTCGTCCAGCAGCGGGCCCAGCCGGTCAGTTACGCCCGGAGTCACAGTCTCGCCGGCCAGCAGCACGTCGCGGGCCTCGACGGTTAGCTCGGCGAACCGGCCCATCGCGTCGCGGACCTTGGCGTCGCCCTGCTCGAAGCGGGTTCGCAGATCGCCGTGCAGCCGCTCGGTCGGCTCGCCCTCGTCCAGTCCGAAGGCCAGGTAGAGCGGCGGCAGCAGGTTCGCATCGAGCGGTTCGTACTCGCCGCATAGCAGGCCGTTTTGCTTGTGCATCTTCTCCGAGGCGAAGTCCATGTAGACCAACCCCTCGTAGGCCTGCACGACGCGGTCCTGCAACCCGGCAGCGATCCCCAGTTCGTTCATTTCGACCGACAGCACCAGCGACGGCAGGACCTGTTTGGGGATCTCGATCCCGTAGAACTCCATCAGGCAGCGGAGCGTGGCGGTGATGATCGCGCTGGAGCCGGCCATACCGACGCACCGCGGGATGTTGGTTTCGTAGCGGACCGAGAAGTTCCGATCGTGCAGCCGGTGACCACCGCGGCGGCAATACTCGACGAATTTCTTGATCGTCGCTTTGACCAGCCGAATGCCGCCGTAGTAGCCGTGAAGCTGGACGTCGCGGACCAACTCGTCGACCGACTCGAATCGGGTCTGGTCGTTCTCGCTGAAGACGACTTCGATCCGGTCCCACTCGTAGAGCACCACGTCGGCCGCGAAGTTGCGCACCACCAGCGCCAGCGTCTTGCCGCCGTACCCGTCCGACGGGTTGCCGATCAGACCGGCGCGAGCGTAGGCTTTTTTGCGTATTAGTTGCATGTCTAGCTCTAGCGGTGCCTTGGACACCGGTTTTCAGTTATCAGTTGTCAGTTGTCAGATGCTGATTCTGGGCCGTGTACCTGGGCAGCGGCAGGTTTTCTCACTCTTCTCCGTTCGGATGCACACCCGGGGTAATAGTCCGGGACAAGAACTGACAACTGTAAACTGACCACTGATAACTCATCGCTGATATCGTTCCAACAGTTCTCCCATCCGCCGCTGAAGCGACGGCCCGTATTGCTCGTCGGCCATGGCGAACTCGGCGAACGCGAGGAAGTAGCTCTCGAAGTTGCCGATGTCGAACCGTTGCTCGTGGGGCATCAGGCGAACACCCAACACCTGCCGCCCTTCGCGAATCAACATCCGCACCGCGTCGGTCAATTGGATCTCGTTGCCCTTGCCGCGGGGCGTCTTCTCAAGGCAATCGAAGATGGCCGGGCTGAAGACGTATCGGGCGGCCACGGCCAAGTTGCTGGGGGCCTCGTCCACGGTGGGCTTCTCGATCAGGTCGTCCAGCTCGAAGACGTCGTCGATCTGCCCGCGGGGTTGGGCTATGCCGTAGTGGACCACCTCTTCGCGCGGCACCTCCTCGAACGCGATGATCGCCGCACACCGCGAACTCTCGAACTTCTCGATCATCGTGGCGACCACCTCCGACTGGGCGTGCATGCCGATGATCGAGTCGCCCAACGCGACCACGAACGACTGGCTACCCACCACCGGCCGGGCGCAGAGCACGGCGTGCCCCAGGCCGAGTTGCCGCCGCTGCCGCGTGTAGAAATACTCGATGTCTTCGCGCTCGAACGCCAACTCGGTGAGCAGTTCCTCCTTGCCCGTCGCGCGGAGGCTGTCGATCAACTCGGCGTCGATGTCGAAGTGGTTCTCGATGGCCGTCTTGCCGGGACCGGTGACGAATAGCAGCCGGCCGATGCCGCATCGGGCAAGCTCCTCGACGACGTACTGAACTACCGGTTTTCGGCCCATCGGCAGCATTTCCTTGGGCTGGCTCTTAGTCAACGGCAGCAGCCGGGTTCCCCGGCCGGCTACCGGCACCACGGCAAGATCGACGGACATCAGCGTCTCTTTCGTTGGTTGGGAGGGGGAGTGCAAACGACGCGGCGTTTCCTATAGTGTAGCATAGCGATCACAAAGCCGCGACCGGTGGTCGCGCCCTTGGGATTAGACTCGCGCAAAGGGCGCGACCAAACGGCGCGACCAAACGGCGCGTCCAAACGGCGCGACCCAACGGCGCGACCAAACGGCGCGACCTACCGGCGCGACCAAACGGCGCGACC
>JABMRB010000594.1 GCA_013202865.1 Candidatus Nealsoniibacteriota bacterium
ATTCGTCATTCGTGCTTCGTCATTCCTTCTAGACCCTGATCAGCGAGATGGCGACTTTGATCAGGCGGTCGTCGAGCAACAAAGCCTCGTCGTTCTTCTGTTCGAAGCTTACCGAGAGGAAGCGAAGCCCGCTGGCGTATGCGATCTGGTATTGTTGCCCGATAATGACCGAAGGCACGGTAACGTGGCTGAATGCCCAATCGGATCCGGAGAGCCCCATCTTGATTCCGCCGGAGATGAGGTTGGTCATTTCCCCCACGCCGTCGATGACTTGCGGCGTCAGCTTCTCGAAGCGGTCCTGCAACAGTCCGCCGACCGCCGACATGGCAACCTCCTCGGCCAGATTAACGGTGATGAACCCCGAGGCCGTGCCGTGGACGCCGATCATGCCCGTGATCATGCCCGGATCACTGGTGGGAATCGTGGAGACTCCGACGCATCGCGCCTCCGTGTCGCACATCGACAGGCAACTGTTCACGCCGTCAATGATTGCCTTGGTCAACACAGGATCGGCCACAAAACTCCCGGGTGCTGCCTCTGTCGCTGTTGCCATCAGATGCTCCTGAATGCTCGAATGTTCCGCAAGCGGTATCGCTTGCCTGCCGCCGGCTTGCTTCGCCATGACCACGGCGTATTGTTGCTATACATGTATTGGTTACGATTCGTATCGAGGCGCTCGTTGAAGCGACCGACACTCGCGGTTTTCGCCGGAACCCGCACCCCGGCGAGGCCTACTCGTTACAGCCGGTGCCACTTGCACGACCGCCAGATCTCGGCCGACTAAGGAACTTTCGTGGGAAGTCCCGACAAACACGACCGGCAGCGAACGCCGGGCAACGGCCGATCCCGTCGCCGTATCGCTCCGGACGGCGGCTGGCCCGGGCGGCGTCACTACCTGGCGGCGGCAATGTTCTTCACCGGGATTGCCGTCTACGGCTCGCTCGTTCCGCTCGACTATCGCCCGCTCGCGTTCGACGAGGCCGTGGCGCGGTTCCGGCAGATTCCATATCTCGCCTTGGGCGTCGGCTCGCGGACCGACTGGGTCGCCAATATCCTCCTGACCGTTCCAATCGGCTACTGCTGGATGGGTGCGTTTCTCGCCGGCCGACGATTCGGACGGGCAGGGCTAGTGATCGCGCCGGCCGTTGTCGTGGGCTCGGCCGCGATGAGCATTGCGATCGAGTTTGCGCAGCTATGGTTCCCGGATCGGATTTCCTCCCAAAACGACGTCGTCGCGCAATGTATCGGCGCCTGCATCGGCGTCGGGCTCTGGATGGCGGCGGGGCCCGGCGCGCACCGCTGGTTGCAGTCGTACACCGCCGCAAAGCGACCCGAGCAGCAAATCGACTGGTTGCTGCGGGCGTATCTGCTCGGGCTGCTGATCTACAGCGTGTTGCCGTTGGACCTGACGATCAACCCGGCCGAAGTGATGCAGAAGTACCGTGACGGCAAGATCGTGCTGGTTCCCTTTGCTTGCGTCAATACAGACCTGACGTCGGTCTACGGGCTGCTTCGCGACGTCGTGGTGTTCGTGCCCGTCGGCATGCTCGCGGCGACGTGGCTAACCTCTTCGAGCAAACCGGTGCGACCGCTGGGTACGTCCGTGCTGCTGGGGGGACTGGTCGTCTTGGCGACCGAGACGACCCAACTGCTCGTCTACACCCGCCACACGTCGACCGGCGATGTGATCACCGGGACCTTGGGGGTGGCAATCGGGGCCTGGATCATGCGCCGCCTGCGAGCGACGGCGGCCGAGAACGGCTTGCCGACAGACGAGCCGAGCCTGCTCGGACGCCGCGCCCGGCTTTGCGGCGGCCTGGCCGCCGTGTACGTGCTCCTGCTGGCGGTCGTCTTTTGTGCGGACAGTCTGCAGACGCTCGACCCGGACGTCCATCAACAGGAGATCCGAACACGTTTCGAGGGATTCTTCTGCGTGCCGTTTGCCTCGCTCCACAAGGGCTCGAATTTCAACGCGATTTCAGAAGTGCTCAAGAAGACGCTGTTCTACGCGCCGCTGGGCGTGCTGGCGGCGCTGGTTATCGGGCCGATGCGAATCCGCCGGACAACCCGGTGGCTGCTGATGCTCGTCGCGGTGGCGGCGGCGGCCGGTGTCTCGACGGCGATCGAGATGGCCCAAGTCTTTCTCCCGCCGCGTGTACCCGACGTCACCGACGTCATCCTCTGCACGGCCGGAGCAACGGTCGGCCTGTTAGTAACGATGCGTCTGGTCGACGCCCGCCGGGAGTAGTTGTCTTGCGCCGCAAGATGTGGCTTCGTCTCGCGACGCGAGACGGCTACTGTAGCCATCTTGCTCCGCACGCTGTGGCTTCATCTCGCGGAGCGAGACGGCTACTGCGATCTTGCCGTTGTTGCCGCAAGTCGCAGAGCCATACCAAACGGTCCACAGCAATCTCCCGGCCGGGTAGATCCGCCGGGGCGGCCTGAGCATCCGTCAGATCGATCAGCGCCAGCCGATCGAGGAAACTCGTCTGGTTGTTGCGTGCCAGGAGTACGTCGACCACGTCCACATGGCCGTCGCGGTCGAAGTCGTACGGAAAGTCGACACCGGCCGGCTCGGTGAAGCCGCGCGGGTTGTTCCGCGCCAAAAGCAGGTCGATGGCGGTTACCTGGGCGTCGTCGGGCGAGTCACCCGCCTCGGCCACGGCGTTGCCTAGATAGAAGACGTCGTCGCCGGCCAAACCGAGTCCCGCGGCCGAGACGGTCACCTGCAGCCACCGATTGCGAATCGCCCCGTCGGACCAGACGATTGTGACGCGGCCGGAGTCGTGTACTCCGGCGCCCGGGCGAAACGTGACGCTCTGCGGCGGCGGGGCCGGTGCCCAACCGCCGGGATCGCTGTCGTTGCCGACGCGGAAGCTGAAATCACCCTCGCCCGGCACCACGCCATCGGGCAATCGGGCCAGATCGACCATCACGCCGTTGATCCCGCGGCTGTAGCTGGTGTAGTTTGCCGCCATGGCCGGGTGGCCGGGTAGCAGAGGCGTTTTGTCCGAGGCGATCGCCCGATCGTCTTCCGCCGTGGGACCGGAATCGCCGCCGTCGTGGAACGACCCGTTGTAGAAGACGTGGCGTCCCCGCACTTCGGCAGGCTCGCTGAGCGTGATCGGATTGCCGGTATAGGCAAAACGGGCATGCCCGTCGGCGTCGGCAATCTTCGCCGCCACGTAGTAGACACCGGCCGAGACACCCGAGGTCGGCAGGTCGCCGACCGCTGCAACCAGGGCCGGTCCGGTCGTCGACACCATCTGCTCGCTGGCAGCCAGTTCGTTGCCGTTGAGCGGATTGCGATCCGGGTCGAAAGTGAACGAAAGTGTCGCGTCGCTGTCAACGTCCTGGTAGTGGTAGGTCACAGGAATCGATTCGCCGGCGATGAAATCGAGAGAAGTTGTATCGACCCGCAGTTCAAGCACGTTGGGCCACGACGCGCCGGTGAGATCGACGCTCGCCCGGTCGGCCGTTCCGCCCAGCGCTCGCGAAAGCCCCTCGGCCGGCCGTGGACCTCCGACGACGCGGCTCAGCGCGTATCCCGACTCGGTCCGCAACGGATGCACACCGCCGTACCAGCCGCTGGGTACGGCGTAGAACCCGTCGTTGGCCGGCGGATCGGTCGACGTATCGATCGTGCCGTGGTACCAGAGATGAACGTCGGAGTGATCCATCGAATTGGCGCCGGCCAGGACCGATTCAACCAGTTGCAGGTCGTAAGTCTCGGCGATCGGCTCGCCGGTGAAATCGATGGCATGGTCGCCCTCGGTCCGCCAATAGTTATCCCAGAAAACGACGTTCTCCCAACCGACCATCGACGCATCGCCCCAGTTCCATTGCGTCGGCAGATACGGCTCGCCCTGACCGTCGACCGGGTGCGGATCGAGCGTGGTTACCTGGTCGACCCAGACTCCATAGCGACCCAGATCGCGCGCGAGCCGGCCCACCAGCGAACCGCCGCGGCTGTGGCCGATCAGGTGAAGCGGAAACTGGGCCACCGGCACCGGCAGCTCGGCCAGAAAATTCGGCGCGACCAGCGCATCGGCAACCGCCGCGGCCACGTCGGCCGTGCTGCGTTGATCGCTGCCGAACAGCGTGCCGGCCACGTCCGACCAGTCCAACAGAACGACGATCTCCGGCCACTCGGTCTCCGGGCCGGTCGGCAGCGGTCCGCTGCGCGACGTGTTGACCACCGACAGCGGCCCGCCATCGTGGCCCGGATCGGTAACCTCGACCACGTACCGCGGCTGGTCGACGTCCAGATCGGGCCGCCCGCCGATGGCGTCCGCCATGGCCGTCACCCAGTCATCTACACTGCTGTTGAATCCGTGCGTGATCAGCGTCACGCCGCTCAGCAGCCGGCGATGTTCGAGCCGTTCGAAGCCGAGCCGGGCAACGTGTGGGGTTCTCATCGTACAGATTCCGAAGGCCGCGGGGGGATGCAACGACCTTCACCATAGGCGACTTTGCCCCCTGTTGTCAAGAAGATGGAGGATTGCCCCAGCCACCCATCAATGCCCTCAGAGCAGCTCGATGCTTTTGACCACGCCGCCGCCGGAAGCACGGGAGCCGTAGAGACAGCGTTCGGCCGCGGTGACGAGTTCTTCGGGTGGGAAACTCTTCGGCGGCAACGAGAGCGCCGCGACACCCACCGCCATGCCCACCGGGGACAGTTCCGGGCCGGCCAATAGGGCCGAATCGCGTCGGATGGCTTCGATCAACTGGCTTCCCAACGCGACCGCCTCGCGACGCTCGCAGTCCGGCAGCACGATCGCAAAGCCGGCCTCGCCGTGCGGGACACACATCGTACATACGTGGTCCACGTTGCGGCACACCGATTCGAGTAGCCCGAGCAACTGGCTGAATCCGTCGGTCCCGCGATCCATCACCAAATGGTCGGTGTCTACCAGTTGGGTGACCAGCAGACTGAGCGGGCAACGCGATTGGCGGCAAGCGGCCGCAGCGGTTGCCAGGCGACCGAGCAGGCCGGGATCGGTTTGCGTGGCGGCGGCAGCGGTCTGCTGCGTGGCGGTCGCGGTCGACGTGGCGGTCGTATCGCAGCCGGCGGCCGGTGCCCCGGCGGCGGTCGCCGGTTTCACAGGCCTATCGACGGTATCGACCAGCGCGGCGGCGAGTTTGCCGATCTCGGCCAGCAAGGCCTCCTCGTCCTCTTGCTCTTCCTCGCCCGCAACCGACCGTTGGTCATGGCGAAGCAGGTCCGTCGCCGCGTCGGCGGCCACCCGGGCAAGTTGTTCGTGGGCCTCGACCAGCACATCGCGGTAGTCCGTTCCTTCGGGCAATTGCTGCGAGAGGATGTCGGCCAATTGTTGGATCTTCTCCTGCAAGCCGTCGACGAGTGTCTTGAGTTGTTCGCGGGAGAGGTTGCGGTAGCGCCGGCCGGTTTCCAGCAACTGGCCCAATACGCCCGTCTGCCCGTCGGCCAGCAGCCGGGCGAGCAACTCGGCTAGATGGAGCGTTTGCAGCAGAAGGCTCTCCGGTGGCGGGGTGACAGTGTTTATAGGAGTGACAGTGTTACTCGCCCAGGGTACGGTTCCGCTGGCCACCACGTCGACGATCGATTGGGGCAGCCCCCATTGGGCCAGCAGCCGAGCCGAGAGCGTGGTGTGATCGAATCCCATCGATTCGGTTTCCAACGCGGCCAAGTCTTGCCCGTTGGCGAAGACCCGATCGAGCAGTTTCACGTAGGGTTCACGCAACTCCTGGATCAGCAGCAAGATACCCAGGTCGTGCAGCAGCCCGGCAATGAAGGCGTCGTCGCCCGGGGTATCGAAGAGGATCTCGCTGATTTCTCTGGCGGCCACGGCCTTGGTGAGCGTGTGCCGCCAGTAGCGTCCGAGCGTCTCCGCCTCGACGCCGGTAAACAGCCCGGGCGGCAGACTGAATCCCAGCACCAACAGCTTCAGCGGCTTGCTACCCAACAGGGCCAGAGCCTGGTTCAGGTCGGAAACTTGGCGGCTGAGTCCGAACAGCGAACTGTTGACCACCCGCAGCAACTTCCCAGTCAAGGCCGGGTCGTTTTCGATGCAATCTTTCAGGGCGCGAGTATCAACCTGGGGATTCTTGGTTAGCTGGATAACTTCCATCGCGACGGCCGGCAGGCTGTAGAGCTGGTCGGCCTTCGCGACCAGACGATCGAGGGTGGTCGCCGTGTGGTTCATAGCGGGTTTCTTGCGGAGGAGGGGGGGCCGTTGTTACCGACCGCATTGATGCAGTATCGCACATAACAACTCTAGCTCAGAGACTGAGCTTGAAAAGAAGGTCTCGGCGCGCATCTCCCAACCGTGGCAGCATAGCAATACGCCAGCGGTAAGCGCAGAGGGGGGGGGAGCTGTCCGCTCGGCGGTACTCGCCCCGGGAGGGATTAGCCCTTGCGATGACGGATTTTCGACCGCATACGCCGCTTCTTGCGACCGATCTTACGCCGGCCCTTGCCTGTTTTCTTATTTCCCACGCAACACTCCATGGATACTCTAAAGGGGGGGTAGCTCCTCTACTGGAGCCGGGTAGTGTCGCAAGTATACCAGAATCGCCGGGCCACGCAAGGGGGGAGGGGGAATGACGGAAGGAAATGACGAAGCACGAATGACGAATGAC
>JABMRB010000008.1 GCA_013202865.1 Candidatus Nealsoniibacteriota bacterium
GCGGCGGAGGTGGGGGCGGCGAACTGATCTTCTGGCTGCTCTACCTCTGTTGGCAATACCCGGTGGTCGGGGTTCCGCTGTTGATTGCCGTTGTTGCGCTGATGATCTTCGCCAGTAAGCAGGGCAACAACGCCTATCGCGGCCGCGTGATCCGTCGCGGGGCCATGGCGCTGAACTCCGTGCAGCGTGAGGCGGCCGTTGCCCGGCTTCAAGAGGCCGATCCGGCGTTCGACGAGCAGCAGTTCTACGCTCGCGTCTCCGCCGCGATGTTGAAAATCCAGTCGGCCTGGAGCGAACAGAAGATCGAAGCGGTCCGGGCGTTCATCTCCGACGGCATCTACGAACGGTTCTCGCTGCAAATCCAGGAGCAGCGCGATCTGGGATATCGTAACCGGATGGAAAACGTCGTTGTCCACCAGACCTTGCTCGCGCAGGTCGAAAGTGACGAGCCGTTCGACGTGGTGACCGTGCGAATTCAGGCCTCCGCGCTCGACTACCGTGAGCGGCTTGACAATGGCAACCGAATCGGCGGAACCACCCGCACCGATAAGTTTACCGAGTTCTGGACCTTCCTTCGCCGCCGCGGCGTGAAGACCGACGCGGACCGGCCCGGGTTGATGGAAGGCAACTGCCCGAACTGCGGCACCGACGTCACGCTCAACCGGTCGGCGAAGTGTACCTCCTGCGACAGCCTGCTACGCAGCGGGCAATACGACTGGGTACTCTGCGAGATCACGCAGGAGTGTGAATGGAGGGCGAGCGAACAACGGGAAATCCCGGGCATCGCCGACTACCGGCAGAACCGCGACCCGGGCTTCAACGTGCAACACCTCGAAGACCGGGCGTCGGTGATTTTCTGGCGCAAGGCGATGGCCGACCGGCTTGGCGACACGGCCGCGCTGGCCAAGATGGCGACGTCCGAGTTCTGCGACGGCTACGCCGAGCACCTCAAGCCGGGTCCTAAGGGCCGTCTCTACTTCGGCGACTGTGCCGTCGGATCGGTCGAGATGCGGGGGTTGTTGCCGGGCAGTCCGATGGATCGGGTGGTGATCGAGATCCGCTGGTCGGGCAAACGCTTTGCGGCGAGCGACGACGGCCCGCCGCGGCCGATCAGCGACAACGGCTCCCTCTTTCGGCAGTTCTTCGTGCTCGGGCGGCGTAGCGGGGTGAAGACCGACGCCGGGCTGGCCGTCTCTTCGTCGCATTGCCCCGGTTGCGGCGCACCGGAGGAGGATCTGACTTCCCATGCCTGCGAGTTTTGTGGCGAGGTGCTCGGCGACGGCTCGCACGATTGGGTGCTGCTGGAGATCCATCCGACGCAAAACGAGCACGGCAAGGCGCTGTTGCAAGAGCTTCGCGGTCAGGCACCGGTCGTGGCGGTGGAATCGGCTGCGTCGTCGCCGGGAGGAACCGAACTGCTGGCCTGGGCGATCAAACTGGCGTTGGCCGACAATACGCTGGACGTCAAGGAGCGGGCGATGCTCGACCGGGTCGCGCGTCGCCGTGGTGTCCCATCGCAGCAACTCGAAACACTGATCGCCGCGGCCCAACGAGGGCAAATGGACGTCCCAGAGCCGGCCAATCGCGAGCAGGCCCAGCAGTGGCTTGAAGCGATGGCCGACGTGGCGTTGGCCGACGGCCGCGTCGATCGTGCCGAGGCGGCGTTGCTCATGCAAGCCGGCGAGCGGATCGACTGGACCGTCCACGACCTGCGGGCGTTGCTGAATCGTCGCAAGAAGGCTCTCTATCAAGCCGCCCGGCAGCAGCTTTCGCAGCGGTAGCTGGCGAGCCGCGGGGTTTATCCCCGCGCAGGGTTGGCGCGGGGGCAAGCCCCGCGGCTCGCTGTCGCTACTTGACGGTTTTGGATGTTAGTATCTTCACCATTAGATCGCGGTAGCCGTCGAGGCTCTTCCAGCTTGTGGCTACCGATGTCTTCGTGCCGGCCGGGTCGATGCGCGTGTAGCCGTCGTCGGTTACTTTGATCGAGAGGGTTTCCATCGTGGCTAGTTCCTTGGCGCCCGGATAGGCCAGGTAAATTGCCACGGTATCGAACAGCGTGCTGCTTCGGGTCAGCTTGCCGGCCTGGCCTTTCTTGCCGGCCCAGATGGCGTAGTTCTCCATCAGGGCGACCACCAGCGGGTCGTCGCTCTTATTGAGCGTGGCGAAGCGGTCGCCTTCGAGATGGACGATGCCGCAAGTGTCCAGCGGCGTGATCGTGGTCTTCTGCCATGGGGCCGACAGAACGCGCCGGGCGGCCGCAGCGTCGCGGCGGACGTTGTATTCGGCCGACAGCTTGTCGCTGCCGCCGTATCCCTTGCGCACACTGCCGTGCATGCCGACGAAACGGGCCTTGCCGGCGATCTCGGGATCCTTGACCAACGCGGCACTAAGCGTTTGCAGCGGCCCGACCGCCACCACGGTGATCGGCTCGCGGCTGGCGCGGATCGTGTCGATGATCGCCTGGGCTCCGTCGCGATGGACCTTGCCGGGATACTTGTCCATCTGGAAATCCTTGGTCCACTCGTCCTGCCGCGTCTTGCCGTCGCTGCCCGGTCCCAGGCCGATCGGCACGTCGGTCCGTCCGGCGATCGTCAGCAGCTTGGCGAGCAATTTGCCGCGGGCGTCAGACGCGTGGCAGGTGGAGGTGATCAGCTTGACGTCCAACTCGGGACTCTTCAGCAGCATCACCAACGCCCAAGTGTCGTCGATGTCGTCGCCGATGTCCGTATCGAAGATCACCGGGATACCGGCCGCGGACGAACTGCTCGCCATGGCGACGCCGATTCCAACGGCAAACAACCAGGCACACAATCGGATGGTCTTCATTTTGGTGGTCCCTTTCTTCAACGGGTGAAAACTGCGTTTAGCGGCCGGGCTTGCCCGGCGCGCCGTGGCACTACGTTTTCGACACAACGCGCCCGGCAAGCCCGGCCGCAAAACCAACTACCCAAACCCTGCACCGGCGCC
>JABMRB010000595.1 GCA_013202865.1 Candidatus Nealsoniibacteriota bacterium
GCCGGGTGTTTACCCAACCACCAGTTGTGGAAAGTCAAGATCCTCGGTACGGACATCGGAGTCGGTGCGGTGGAGCAAGCCCAAAGCGCCGTGTTCGGCCAGCGCGCCATGCGACTGGTGCCGGAAAACTACCGCAGGCGTTTCTTCACCAAGGCGGCCGACGCCCAGATCTGGCAGGCCAAGCCGGTGCTGACCGAAATGACCGCCTTCCGGCAACATAACCTGATGAAACCGATACGCGAACTGGCATTCGATCTCGTGTTGCTCAAGAATGTGCTGATCTACTTCGACGCCGATTCCAAGCGACAAGTCGTCGACAACGTGCGGTCGGCTATTCGCCCAGGTGGCTTGCTGCTGGCCGGAGCCTCCGAAGGCATCTCCGGCATGATTAACGACTTCCAACGGATTCAACCGTGGCTCTACCGGAAGCCACCTCGATAAACGGAGCAAGGCATGAGCGACTCGGAATCGATGGTTCGAGATGAAATGTTCGACAGCCTATTGGGGGATTTCCTGGATGAATCCGGCCAACTGCTCGACCAACTCAACGAGAACCTGCTGCAACTCGATGAATGGGTACAAGCGTTGGACGAAGACCACAAGCAACGTTGCGACGATGACCTGCTCAACGAAATGTTCCGTTCGGCCCACAGCCTCAAGGGCCTCTCGGCGATGCTCGGGCTGAGTGACATCAATAACCTCACCCACAAGATCGAAAACGTCTTCGACGCCGCCCGAAAGGACGAACTTGTCGTCAGTGGCGACGTCGTCGAGATGATGTTCCAGGGCCTCGACCGGCTGGTAGGTCTGGTCGGCGTGCTCAAGGACTCCGACGCGGGAGAGGTCGAGTACGAATCGGTCATCCAGGGCTTTGCAGAACTGCTCCAATCGGCGGGCGTCGAACGAAAACAATCCTCTCAAGCCGACGCCGAACGGGCACTAACCGACGCCATGGCCGAAGTGGCCGAAGTGGCCGAAGTAGCCGAAGTAGCCGAAGTGGCCGAACAACTGCCGCCGGCTCCGGTGGAAGTCGCCGAAGAAAAACCCGCGCCCGCTCCCGTGCCCGTCCCGGTACCGGTCGTCGACCATTTCGACGGGCTCGAAGACGAAACGGAAGTGCCGTCCAAGTACCTTTCGATCTTCATCGACGAGGCAGAGATCGCCCTGGACGCGCTAACCGAAACGCTCCTGGCGCTGGAAGGCGGCGGCAGCCCCGGAGAACTGAAGAAGCTGCTGATTACCTCGCACCAGATCAAAGGTTCGGCCGCCTCGGTCGGACTGAACCGCGTCGCCAAACTGGCCCATCTGATGGAGGATATGCTACAGGACCTGGTCGATACCGGCGGCACGCTTTCGGTCGAAGTCACCGAAGCAATGCTCAACTGCATCGACGCCCTGCGCCGCTACACGCTCGATCTGAAGTCGGGTGGTGCTCACTCCGACATCTTCAGCGAGCTTGCCCGAGAATTGCTCACCGCACTGTCCGGGATGCCCGGCGCCGGCGAAACCACGCCACAACCACCGGCCACCACAACGGAAATCCCAGCAACGGAAACCCCTGCCACGACGGCCGATACCCAGACCGCTCCGGAGGCCGTGGGACCGGGCGGGCTCTCGGCCGAGATGTGCAGTCAGGTTGCGGCCATCGTGCCGGACGGTCTCTTGGGCTACGCCGGTGAGGTGAAGTTTCAACCCAACCTGCCGATGGTCGGACTGAAGGCCCAGTTGATTTACGAGAAGCTCGACCATCTCGGCAAGATCTGCCATTTCGAGCCGCCGCAGGAGATCCTCGAAGATCTCGATCAGTTGGACAAGGTTCAATTCGGTCTAGCCTGCGATAAACCGTGCGAAACGGTCGCCCAACAGTTGCGGATCGCCGGCGTGCAAGAGGTAACGGTTGAGCCCTTGACGGTCGAGGAGCCGGCGCCGCCGACCGCGAAGACCACGCCCGATGTCCCGGTTCCGCAAACCCAGACACCCAAGACCCAGGCACCCAAGACCCAGGCACCCAAGGCCCAGGTACCTAAGGCCGACGCCGGCAGCCGGCCGACGGAGACACTCCGGGTCGACATCGATCGGCTCGACCTGTTGATGAACCTTGCCGGGCAGTTGGTGATCAACAAGGCCCGATTCGCGCGGATCGGCGACAATCTCAAGAGCGTGTTGGGAGCCAAGCAGTCTGTGCAGAAACTCGACCGCGCGTTCGACACGTTGAACAAGATGACCGCTCCGCAGCAGTCGGACCCCGATAAGCAACACATGCAGAGCGCGTTGGAAGAACTGCAGAGTCAGGCCCGGCGCATCCAGGCCGACCTGGAGACGGTCCGCCGCGAGATGCAGATGGTTGCCCAGTCGCACGCATCAATCGGCGACCTGCAAGAGGCTATCCACCAACTCGACCGCGTCAGCAACGACATCCAGCAGAGCGTGATGGACACCCGCATGGTCCCCGTCGGACCCTTGTTCACCCGATTCAGACGGGTGATCCGCGACATCACGCGGGCTAACAAGAAGAGCATCCGCCTGGACATCCGTGGCGAGAAGACCGAGCTAGACAAACGGATGATCGACGAGTTGGGCGACCCGCTGATCCACATGGTCCGCAACTCGGCCGACCACGGCGTCGAATCACCGGAGGATCGCGAACTTGCCGGGAAACCTCGGGAGGGAATCGTCACGCTGGACGCCTACCACCGCGGCAACAGCATCATCATTCAGGTTACCGACGACGGCAAAGGCCTCGACCCCGACCGCATCCTGCAAAAGTGCCTCGACAAAGGGATCCTCAACGAGACCGAAGCCAGAAAAATGACGCCTCACCAGATCTACCAGATGATCTGGGAGCCCGGACTGAGCACCGCGGAGAAGGTTACGGAAGTTTCCGGGCGGGGGATGGGAATGGACATTGTCCGGTCCAAGATCGAGGCCCTCAACGGCACCGTCGATCTGGACAGCACGCCGGGGCAAGGAACCACGATCACGATCAGGCTGCCGTTGACCTTGGCCGTACTGCCGAGCCTGATGGTCGATATCGAGAAGGACATCTTCGCGATTCCCATGGAGTCCGTGCTGGAGATCGTCAGCATCGGGCGGCAGGATCTGACCACGATCCACGGGATGTGGACCGCCC
>JABMRB010000071.1 GCA_013202865.1 Candidatus Nealsoniibacteriota bacterium
CTTGCTGCTTCGGGCTGGAAGTGTCTAATTGGAAGAGTTGACCCCGTATCGTATCGACCCCCCGTATCGACCCCGTATCCGTACGTGGCCATTTCCAGCATTAGAACCGCTAGGCATGGAGGAGGCAAGGACCTCCGTGGTACCAGCCAATGCTCTTCCCAAGAAACGTTCGATTTCCGACGCAAACGCCGCAATCCCTTGTCCAGCACGTAAGTCGTGTCCAGACGGGCTTTGCGTAAGAACCATGTTGTGCGGCGTTATGGTATCACGCGAGAAAACCGAGGGACCCCACAAGCAACACGGACGAGGTAATGGCGGCAGTCTTGCCAAGCGGTGACGATCGTGTCACGACCCCCGACACGATCGCAGCAACAGAGAGTCCGACGAACGTGACATATCCGTGCATCACGAAGTTCTGATCGAAGAAGATGTTTCCGACCATCCAGATCAGAACACCCAAAATGACACTCGCAAAAGTGAGCGTCAAAGCGAGACGGTCAAGTGGCAGACTTGATTTGGACATAACGATTTCCACGGTTTGGTTTAATGAGGGTGGTTTGTGGTTTGGATAGGTATTCGCTCTGCGATTGTGGATATTGGGAAGATCCCGCTGCCTGGGATCGATTTCTTCGTCAATTGCCGGGCGAGTTGGGGGGATCTCCCTCTGATTGTTGAAGCTCGCGTTGGTCTCCTGGAATGGCTGGAATGGGGAATGGAATGGGGGTCAACTCTTGACACTTGACACATTAGGAAAGCGTCAAGTGTCAAGCGGGGCATGGCGCGGCGCGACAGGTAAGCTGTAATTAACCGTGGGCGAGGTACCCGTCGTCGAGTTCTGGTATCCTATAGGATCGCGCCGAGCACCAGAGACCGACAGACTCATTGGTGGCCCGTCCCCGTTGTCAAGCGTGGTCCGAGGGGCAAGCGGAGTGAGCATTGGTGACGACCGTTGTGTCGATCCCGTTTGGAAGATTGTCAAAACATCGCAGCCCCTTTGCTTGGCGCGTTCTCGCATCGTTAATGCCAAAAGGAGCGTGACATGAGCAAAAGCAAGGGAACGTCAACATCGAAACAGGATGCCCAAGGGCGGCGACGGCCTCGGGGACGCGCTAAGGCCTCTTTGAGGATGGAGAAAATGACTCCGGTTCACCATCAAGCCGCGGGTATCGATGTGGGTGCCGCGGAACACTGGGTGGCAGTACCAGCGGAATGCGACCAGGAGCCAGTACGCCGGTTCGGCGCCTTTTCCTGCGATCTTCGAGCGATCGCGGATTGGCTGAAGGCCTGTGGCGTTACGACGGTCGCCATGGAATCGACGGGAGTGTATTGGATCGCGTTGTTCGAACTGCTCGAAACACGCGGGTTCGATGTTAAGTTGGTTGATGCCCGGGCGGTTCATCACGTTCCGGGGCGTAAGAGCGATGCCCTGGACTGCCAATGGATTCAGCAGCTACATACCTATGGATTGCTGTCGGGAGCCTTTCGCCCCGCTGATGATGTATGCAAGTTGCGGGTGTACCTGCGTCAGCGTTCGATGCTCGTCGAGCATGCCGCGCAGCATGTCCAGCACATGCAGAAGGCATTGACTCAGATGAATCTCAAGCTTCAGCACGTAGTCAGCGATATTACGGGCGTCACCGGTATGGCGATCATCACGGCCATCGTGCAAGGTGAGCACGATCCATCGATCCTCGCGAAGCACCGTCATCCGCGCTGCGTTCGTAGCGAACAAGATATCGCCAAAGCACTGGACGGATCCTATCGTGAGGAGCATCTGTTTGCTCTCCGACAAGCGTTTGAGTTGTATCGCACCTATCGGCAACAGATCCAAGTCTGCGAAGATCAAATCGACACCTGCATGGCAAAGATGGACAAGAAGCTGCAAGGTGCGCCGACCGACGATGCCGATTACAGACGTAAACGTAAGGGACGCATTCAGAAGAACAGTGTGCGATTCGACGCGCGCGGCCATTTGTACCGGATTACCGGTGTCGACTTGACTCGGATTGATGGGATCGACGCCACCACGGCACTCAAGCTAATTGCGGAAATCGGCACTGACATGACACGTTGGCCGAGCGTGAAGCATTTCAGTTCCTGGCTAGCGCTGTGCCCTGGACTGAAGAAATCCGGCGGACGGATGATAAGTTCACGGACCAAACCATCGGCCAACCGTGCGGCAGCAGCCTTACGCATGGCCGCTCAAACATTGCTTCGCTCCAAGAGTGCCCTGGGGGCGTATTACCGACGCATGCGGACGCGTCTTGGCGCCCCCAAAGCCGTCACGGCCGCCGCGCACAAGCTGGCACGCCTCGTGTACAGCATGTTGCGATATGGGCAGGAATACGTCGACTCTGGCGAAAAGCATTACGAACAACAGTATCGCGCCCGCGTGGTACGGAACCTCACGCGTCGCGCTCGCGACCTCGGTCTGAAAGTCATACCAATCAACGACTTAGGGCCAGCCATCAACGCCCCAACTACCGCCGCTGAGGACTGTGGTTAATTGGAAGAGTTGACCCC
>JABMRB010000596.1 GCA_013202865.1 Candidatus Nealsoniibacteriota bacterium
ACCACCGGCAGTTTTAACAATAGATGGGACATCCCCCGCCATTCGATAGACTGGAAATCGCTGGAGAAACAACTCAAGTTCAAATTGCCGAAATCATACAAGGAGTTTCTTGGCAAAGTCGGCCCGTGTTCGTTTAACAATGTGGACGAACAAGACGGGTTCACCGTGCATGTGCTTCCACCACAAGAGTGTGATTGTGAATCCTATCGGATCGGCGCGCTTCAGACCGACGATGAAGAAGCCACCTCCGTTGACGGTGTCATGTTTGCCCGTACCGATCATGGGGATTGTTTTTGCTTCGACATCCGAAAAGATCGGAAAGAGTTTGAGGTGTTTCTCTATTTACACGAGTACAATTATTTTGAACGGTACACCCCGAACTACGCGGCATGCATCAGACGGTTTGTGGCCGCGACCAATGATGCCTAGTCCGGGCAATGGACGGCACAACCGAGGTCGTCGGATCGGTCACCCCGGCGATCGACACGGAATCCGATTTCGTTGTTCGACGCGTCCTTCCATGTGATGCTCATGGCATCGCCCTGGTAGACGACGGCCTTGACGTCGGCGGGTCGTACGTGGTGCGCGAAGCAGTGCTGTCAGATTGAATCAGCAAGAGGCCGGTTCAACTGGCTCAGCCTTTCTAAGCCGCGCAGCCGGTATGATCAGGGCGGCATTTGGGGTATGTGGTGACTACTTTCGGGGCTGCGGTCGCTCCGGTGGCGGTCAGCCAACGTACTATAGTGTAGGCTACTCCATATCCACCGCCCAATCATGCATGCGATAGATTGGGCGAAGTGAAGTGCAGGGAAACCGTTATCATGAACTACAAGCGTACGATTCTACACGTCGACGACGATCCGCAAATCACCCGAATTGTGGCCGCCCGGCTCAACGCGCTCGGCTACGAAGTGACCAGTCTGAACGATCCCAGGCAAGCCTTGGAGGAGTTGAGCCGTTCGCAGCAGCGGTTGGTCTTGCTGGACATCGACATGCCGCACGTCAACGGGCTGGATCTGCTTCAAGAGATCCGGGCGGAGTACGGCGGCACGCAGGTCATCATGCTGACCGGCCTGGTGAGCATGCAAATCCTACTGCAATCGTTCCGTTGTGGAGCGGAATTCTGCATGTTCAAGCCGATTACGGACATGGAACCGCTGCTGGAAGTCATCGACAAGACGTTTTGGAAAATCGACCAGTGGGGCAGCGCTCTGGATCATCTCTCGCGCGAGAAACGCAGTGAGAGATATGCCGCCATGCAGGCGAGCGAAGAGGCGGAGCTTCAGACGACGTCTTTCGCGTAGAGCGCCTTGCCAGGGCACGCCGAGATGCCCCATATTTCGGCTGAAGCCGGTACTACGAACGACGAATTGGCGTCTCGCCTGCACTATCGCACAGGCGAGACGCCTGTCGCCACGACTGGTTCAACCTACGCCAGGGCTTCTTTACAGAACTGGACGCATTTGGTGACTTCCTTCACCGCGTCGGAGCCCTGGGGGATCCCGTACTCCAGTTCGATGTCGGCGGGGAAGGTTAGTTTGTTCTTCTTCATGTACTGCAATACGAGTGCAACCTGCGTGTCTCCCTCGCCGAACGGCGCGTTGGGGCCGTTGTCCTTCTTTCGGTCTTTGAGGTGGAGGCTGAGGATGCGGTCCTTGTGCTTTTCGATCAGCGGGATGGCAGGCTGGTTGGTGCCGGCCACATAGTGCCCGATGTCCAGGTTGATGCCGAGGTACTTGCCGTACGAGAGGATGTCGCCGTCGTAGGTCGCCGGCTTGAGTTGCGTGTGGTTGTGGAAACCGATCATGATTTCATGCTTGTCGGCGATGGGACCGAGCTTCTTCGCGGCGGAGTCGGATAGTTCGCGGGTGATGCCTTTTGCGCCGAGTGCTTTGGCCGCCTGGAAGTAGTATTCGATTTGTTCATCGGACATGCCTGCGTTGCCGATGTTGCCGAACTTGACGATGTGGATGTTGACGCCGGCGTCGTTGTAGAGTTGCCTGAGCGCCTTGAATCCATCCATCGACGTCTTGTCACTCGTGGCCGCCTTGGCGAATTGCTCGGCCGGGCCGCCCATCAACTCGACGGAGCTGATGCCACATTGCGTGAGGTACTTCAACAGGTCCTCGGCGCTGCTCGGCATGGAGCGGAAGCTGTAGGTGATGACGCCGATCTGAACGCCGTTGAAATTCGAGTCGGGTTTGGCGACTGCCGCGGCGCGGGCGCGGCCGGGTATCATGGAAGATGCGGCCAATGCCGCGGCGCCGCCGATGAACGTTCGTCTGGATAGTGTGGTGCTCAGGTTCTGCATGACTTTCCTCGTGAGAATGGTTTCGTCTTCGGATCTGCGTAACCGTTTGTGTTTCTTCCACGGACTGCATGATAACGCAGTCGGATCGGGGAGTCAAATCTCGGGTAGGGCCGATCTCGCGACTCTTCCCCGCGGGCGCGACGGTTGTGCGAAACGGATAGCCCCGATCATTCACCCAGACTCGTAGTGACCCAATCTATCGGGTTTAGATTACCAGAACCGCATGAATGCGGTCACTACAAACGGTCCATGAATAATCCGTGATAGAACGGCACACGGACGCATGCAGTGCGGCCTGGAAGATTGGCGACCCTCACATCCCGCAGAGTCTCCGGTACCTGATCGAGGCGTTTTGTCCAGGCTTTCGTGCAGTGCGGCCGTTGCGGCTGCCGACAGAGGAAGAGTGCAAGTGCCACGAGCCGGTCACTGGAGGTTTCGAGAGTGGCGATTTCAAGGGCATGGTTGGTATTTTTGGGGATGGGATGTCAAGAAAAAACGGAAATGATGTTCGCGCCCCCCGCCCGCAGGTGGATACCCCCCTTTTCTGCGTCGGCTGATCGGCACAAACGGGCGGGTCAGGCCCGTTCAGCTTGCAGATAGGGCGCCGTAAACGTA
The DNA here is from genome assembly GCA_013202865.1 of Candidatus Nealsoniibacteriota bacterium. Classification (GTDB taxonomy): domain Bacteria; phylum Planctomycetota; class Planctomycetia; order Pirellulales; family Thermoguttaceae; genus JABMRB01. The sequence goes on from JABMRB010000596.1 coordinate 2,927, forward strand.
CAATATGGACTTTACCACGGTGGCCGCCTTTTCTCCGAAAGATCCGATCTTCCGGCGTGATGGTTCCGCTCGAAAGGCGGCTGAGTTTCCTACCCCCGAACATCCACACAACCATCAACGTTCCCCGATTCGGCAAGCCGTCGTGGCGGAAGATGCCGCCCGGATTTCCCATTCCCATTTTCCATCTGATTTCAGTGAGGTTTCCTCGAATGAACGGCGTATTTCGTGGTCGCAGCAAACTGCATCCGTTTTTCCTGTTGATCGTCGGCCTGCTTTGCGTCGGTCTGTGGGGTTGTCGCCCGGCAGGCGAAGGCAGAGCCGGATCGACTACACCGGACGTCACGTCCGACGACACGGGTGACGACGCAACTCCCGGTGACGATGTAACTCCCGGTGACGATGCAACTCCCGGTGACGATGTAACTCCCGGTGACGATGTAACTCCCGGCGACGACGCAGCACCCGGTGACGACGCAACTCCCGGTGACGACGCAACTCCCG
>JABMRB010000597.1 GCA_013202865.1 Candidatus Nealsoniibacteriota bacterium
CAGAGCCGTTCGCTGCCGCCGCCGAAGGCGATCCGCACCTGCATTGGCTCGTCGGCCGCCGCCGCGAAACTCGATAAGATTTGCGCCCAGAGCAACAACACGACCGTACGGCCTGCGCAGACCGCCACGAATCCGGCGATCCGTGCCGACAAAAGCCTCGATGCTGTCGGACTTCCTTGTCCGGCCATCGTCAATCCGGCAAATTCCGTTGCTAGGTGAGTCTCAGGTCCAAAGCGGTCGCATGTAGGACGACCAACACCAACGCACTGTCAGGCGACCCTACACAGACGCGGCGGATTATAGGCACAACCTGCCCAACGGACCTACCCCGAATCGGGCGGATTTCGGCGCGTAGTTCCCGCAAAATGCGCTACCGCAGCCCACTTGCGAGAAGCTCGCTAAGAGGCGTAAGATCGGAAGTATGGCCAGCCTGGAGGGTTTGCTCATACTGGATAAAAGCGACTTCCAGGCACTCGACCACTTCCTGGCAGCGTCCGGCTACGTTGTTGACCTCCCACCGGTCATCCGGCTTGGCGAATAGCTCGGGTTCGGACCCCATGCGCAGGTACCAGGCGGGCGTGCGGATGGCTCGGTCGGAGCCGGGGCCGACGAGGCATAGGCGGTCGTGCAATTGGCCGAGATGGGGGCCGACAAGCGTGGTGAGATCGCCGGCGGTTGGCGAATCGGGCAGATCGTCAACGCCGCCGGTCCGCAGCAGGGCAGCCCAGAGGTCGGCCGGCTCGATCAACGCCTGGCTTCGCCTGGCAGCGACCTGACGGTCGGGCAGGCGGATCATCAACGGGGCATGGACCAACTCACCGTAGAGCGCCTCGTCGCAAGGACCGAACCGGCGGTGTTCGGCCAATGGAAACCCGCGTGAGCCGGTCAGCACGACGACCGTCTCGCTGCCGAAGGCCTCGCCGTCGACGAAATCCAGCAGGGCGCCGAGGCACGTATCCAGCAGCGAAACCTGCCCCGCGTAGGCCTGGGCCAAGGGTAGCCAGTCGTCCGGGTCGGCATCGTCGGCCAACGTCATCTCGGGCACGTCGGCTGACCGGGCCGATTCCGGGTCGCCCTCTTCGCGATATGCCCGACGGAATCGCGGCGGTGCGTCCCAGGCCGTTGCCAAGGAGCCCAGGTGGCACCATAAAAGGAACGGACCGCGGGCCGACTCGAGCCACTCGATCGTCCGGACGACGCATCGGGCGAAGTGCGTCTGTTCGATCTCGTCGGCCGGCTGAGGGTCCCATGGGCGGTCGATCTCGATCAACTCGTCGAAGTCGACGGCCAAGGCGTGCTCGGCGATCGAGCGATCGTCGGTCAGCAGCGTGGAGTTGACGCCCGCTTGACGCAGCGCCGCGGCCAGCGACGGGCGGTCGGCCGGTGGCTCGCGGCGGCACAACGCGTGCAGACCGTGCCAGTAGGATCGATAGAGCTTTTCCAGGTCGGGTGAATCGATCAGCAGATGGTCGAACGTCAACGCCTCGGCGGCGAACCGGTCCAGCCCCGGCGTTTCGATCCAAGAGTTCCCATAGGCGCCCAAGTGGCCCGTATGCAGCCGGTCGATTACCAGGCAGATAACGTTCATGCCCCGATTGTAGCCGAGGTGCAAACCGAGCAACAGCCCGCCCTCACGCAAGACCCAATCAACATTTAGCCCCGGGTGAATACACCCGGGGTTCTCACCCCATTTAGCCGCCGGGCTTGCCCGGCGCGGAAAGCGCGGGGTTCGCGAATTCCGCGGAAAGCGCGGGGGCAAGCCCCGCGGCTCGCTCGCTCACTCAGGGCTTAGTGCCAGGACTTCGTCGATTAGCGTGGCGGGGGCGCCGATGTCGCAGACTTCCAGTTGGCCTACGTGCTGCTGCGCTCCGGGGGCGAAGAAGCCCGGCTTGGGTGCTACGAACGTGCAGGTGACCGCGGCGCGGATCGTGTGCCGGGCCGGATTGCCCGTGTCGCAGTCGAGACCGCTGGGCAAATCGACGGCCAGGATCGGGGCGGCCGCCGCGTTGAGTTGATCGATCACGGCGTCCAACGGCGGGCGGGGTTCGCCTCGGGCACCGGTGCCAAACACCGCGTCGACGATCCACGCGGCCCCGCCAAGGAGCCGTTGCAGTCGACCGGCGTCGTGCCCTGCGGCGAAGACCTCGATCGACACGTCGGTCTTTTCGAGGATCCGGAAGTTGGCTGCCGCGTCGCCAGCGAGTTGTGCCGGATCGGCCCAGAGCAGCACCCGGGCGTCGTAACGGCGCAGTTGCAGATGGCGGGCGATCACGAATCCGTCGCCTGCGTTGTTTCCTTTGCCGCAGCAGATCACCACCTTGCGCGATTGGGGCAGAACCGCAAATTGGCCGGACTCGATCAGGTGGCAGATCCGATCGGCCACACCGCGGCCGGCGTTTTCCATCAGCACCAGCCCGGTGAAACCGTACCGGTCGATAGCCAGCCGGTCGACCCGCCGGGATTGATCGCGGTTGAGCGAGAGCGGGGGCATGGTATGAATCTCCGGGCGGTTGGAGTTTTGGTGGGTATTGGCAGTTGAAAGAATACTCGAAATGTTGGCTGTGGGGTATTGGACTACCGCACCAACTTACGCGCAAACCGCGAGCCGCGGGGCTTGCCCCCGCGCCGGGCGACTTGCTGGCTTGCACTCGGTCAGCGCCGGGACAAGCCCGGCGGCTCGCTGGGGGGCTTTTCGCTTGTACATTGGCGTATCCACTTGCCACCGGCAACCCGCGTGGCATAGAATGGGAGTATCCGCCCGAGATGGCGGCCCCCCCGTTTTCAGTGGAGAATCACTCGATGCCGATTTATGAATACGTTTGTGAGGGCTGCGGCCATGCGTTCGAGCATTTGGTTCGCGGCAGCGAGAAGCCGGCGTGTCCGGCATGCGGGAAGCGGCGGCTGTCGAAGCAGTTCAGCGTACCGGCGGCCCACACGGCCGGTTCCGCCGGCCCGGCCTGTCCGGCCCGCGACGCCGGCGCCTGCGGCGTAAGCGACTGTTGCGGCGGCGGGGGATGCGGTATGGCCGATTTCGGGTAGGTTTGTTGGAGAATTCCGCGACTGGGCGTCTCGGCGTGCCATGGCAAGGCGTCTTCCGCCTGAAGGCGGTACTACAAACGGAACCCAAACAGCCGGACTATTATGTGACTCGCCCACGACGACGGGGCAAGTACGCTATCCGCCGGGCCTGCTGCTCGGCGCCGATACAGTCGCTACCACCGCTCTCTTCGGAATTCCCTCTCCGTTTGCCGACGCTGCCGATTATTGCGCCCTATCGTTCTAGAGTAGCGGGACCGCATACGGAATTCGGGCTCCCGGCGATGGTGTCCCTACGCGTTTTCACCACGGCGACAATCGAACCTGCACCCCAGAGCCTCCTCCGCAACGTCGGCCGTGCATCCAGCGCGGAGGCTCGACCATCTAGTACGGACCATCGACGGACCGGGAGAACTCAATGGAAAACCTGGAGAGAGTCGTGACGTGCTTGGGTGACATCATTCCGACCAAGATCAGCACCATTCCCACCGACCGCCTGATTACTTCAGCGCGCGTTTGGATGGCGGTAGCCGACGTGATGAGCAAGAAGGTGGTCACCGTGGAAGCGGACCAGCCGGTCATTTCCGCGGTCGAGACGATGTCGCAAAACGGGCTCTCCTGCACCGTCGTCCTCGACGACGGCGAGCCGGCCGGCATTCTCACGGAAACCGATTTCTTGCGGAGAATCGCCGAAAAGCAATGCGATTTCCGCGAGGCGAAGGTCCGACACGTGATGTCGTCACCGCTGCTGACCGTGCAGGGAAACCTGTCGGTCCTGGAGGCCGGCAAACTGATGGACGACCGGGCAATCAAGCGGTTGCCGGTCGTGGAGGACCGCCAGTTGACCGGCATCGTGACCCAAACCGATCTGGTGCGGGCGTTGACCTCTTACGGAATGTGGCGGGACATAGCCGAAATCATGAGCGCCGACGTGGTCACGCTGCCGAAGACGGCCACCGTCTCCGAAGCGGCCAAGTTGATGACTACGCGTAGCGTCTCTTGCGTGGTGGCCGAGGAAGAAGGCCGGGCGATCGGGGTGCTCACCGAGAGAGACCTGCTCACCCGCGTGGTAGCGGACAACAAGGACCCGGACTGCGTCACCATGGAAGAACTGATGACCTCTCCGGTGATCACCGTACCGGCAAGCCATTCCGTCTTCAGCACCAGCAAGGCCATGGACGAGGCGGGTGTCCGGCGGATGATCGTCACCCGCGACGGGCGGATGTGCGGAATCGTTGCCCAGACGGACATCTTCCGAACAGTCAAGAACAAGCTCCAGGAGCAGGAGGAGAAGCAATTCCTGCTGCTGGAGAAGTCGGACAGCGCGGTCTTTACGCTCGATCCGGAAGGAATCACGACCTACGTCAATCCCGCGTTGATGAAGCTGCTGGATGTCTCCGAGCCGGCGGATCTGGTGGGGCATCTATTCCTGCCGAAGCGGTTCTGGTTCTCGGCGAAGGATCGGGCGCGATTCCTGCGAGAGCAGTCGCAGGAGGGCGGCAATATCAAGACTCGGGAATTGACGCTGAAGACGGCCAAGAACGAACGGATCTACGTTACGCTCTTCGCCACGTTAGCCAAGGACATCCACGGCGACGCCTACGGTAGCCAAGGCATCGTCTACGACGTGACCGCCAAGAAGGAACTCGTCGAGCTGAGGCAAACGCAAGAGGCCTTGCGGGATCGCACGGCGGCGTTGGAGACGGTCAACAAGGCGCTGGTTGAGGCCAGCTTTGCCGCGGAGGCCGCCACTCGCGAGAAGGGCAACTTCCTCGCCAACATGAGCCACGAGATCCGCACGCCGCTGAACGGGGTGGTGGGCCTGGCCGGCGCCCTGGCGCGCAGCCGGCTGACGCGCGCCC
>JABMRB010000598.1 GCA_013202865.1 Candidatus Nealsoniibacteriota bacterium
GCCCAAAGACCAACACACAAACCTCTCCACCGAAGTCATGGAAATCCGCCGTATGCTCATTGCCTTCAACAAAACGCTCCGAACAAGCTCAAAGCTCAAAGCTCATAGCTCATAGCCAAATCGGGAAGAGACTCGCATACGAGTACTAAGACGACGAAGCCACAAGGAAATAGTCCCGATCAAAAACCTACCTGCGGAAGGAGTAGTTGCCATGGCACGCGATAACAAACGTGAGTTCTGCCGACGAGAGTTGCTACGGACGGCGGCCGCCGCGGCCGGCGCCGGCTGGGCCGCGCCAAACCTTTGTCTAGGCGCGGCCGGGGGCGAAAGGCTAATGACGCGGAAGCTGGGCCGCACCAGATTCGACGTGACCACCCTGGGACTCGGCGGCCAGGGATCGCTGCAATGGACGCCGGCGGACGTCAAGCCGGAACAGATCATCGTCAAAGCAGTCGAACTGGGTGTGAACTATTTCGACACCTCCAACGTGTACGGCTCAAGTCAAATGCACTACGGCAAGGCGTTTCGCGCCCTGCACCTGATCCCCGGCACCGCAGGTTACGACGAAAAGCGGCGGCGCTCGATCTTCCTGGCCAGCAAGACGCTGCTGCGGCCTGCCAAGGGCACGGCCCCCAAGGGCGTGAACAGTTGGACCCAGGGGCCGCCCGGCTCCACGGCCGTCGACGATCTCCGACGCACCCTTTCGCTGATCTTCGGCGACGGCAAGGGCAATTATCCCCGCGGCGCTTACGTCGATCTGTTTCAGTTGCACGACGTGAAGGCCTTGGCCGAAATCGACGCGCTCTGGACCGGCCTCGACAAGCCCGACCCCAAGGCGCCGTTGATCGGCGCCGTGGCCGCGCTGCGCGACTACCGCGACGGAACCAATCTCACCGGCCTGAACCCCAAGGAAGAAAAGCTCATCCGCCACATCGGATTCTCCGGCCACTTCTCGGCGCCCATGCTGATGGAGGTGATGCAGCGGGACAAAGACAACCTGCTCGAGACGATGCTGGTGGTGATCAACGCCAACGACCGGTTGCACCTGAACCAGCAGTACAACTCCCTCCCGGTGGCCGCCGCCAAGGGGCTGGGCGTGATCGCCATGAAGGTCTTTGCCGACGGGGCCATGTACACCAAGGAGGCTAACTGGACGAGGCGCCCCGAGCAGGTGGTGCGTACGGTCGGCAGTCCCTCGCTACCCAGCCGGTCGCTGGTCCAGTACACGGTCTCCACGCCCGGCGTGTCGACTGCGATCATCGGCATCGGCCACATCGACGGCAACCCGCAGCGCTGCCAGCTTTGCCAGAATCTCTCTGCCGCCCAGATTCAGCCGGGTAGCCTCAGCCAGAGCGACCGCCGGGCGATCGAGCAACAGACCGCGAAGGTGAAGGACGGGCACACCAACTGGTTCCAGGCCCCGGCCCAGCCGCTCACGCCGCCGCGCGAGCCGGCCGTTGCCCAGGAGGTGCGCGATCGGCAACGCATGGCCCGAATCACCTGGCATACGGCCTACGCCGGCGACGAGCCGATCCGCCGTTACGAAATCCGCCGCGACGGCCGCAAGGTGGGCCAGGTGGAGCACCGCCCGCAGACCAGCAAGACCCCGTTTAGCTTTGAGGAGACCGTGCCCGACCAGGCGGCCCATACGTACGAACTGCTTACGGTCGACGCCGCCGGCCGAACCGCGACGACCGAGAAGCTGACCGTGCCGGCGACGGGCTGAGCAGCATGGACCGTTTTGCGTTCGTGACGGCTGATGGCAATCGTCCAACCGCATCGGGGAGAAACGCTTGTTGCCAAACGAATGATGCGTGCAGCGGTGTTCACGCGCAGGGGGGCTCGATGCCGGGTTCGTGGAGAAAGAAGTTGTGTCGAGAACCTCCTGTCGGCACGGGTTTACGGAGTCTTGATTTTGACACGGCAATATCGGGACTGCCCGGACACAACTTACGTGCTGGATAAGGGATTGCTGCGTTTGCGTCGGAAAAGGAACGATATCTGACACACTGCGACTGCCCTATGTCCGAATTCGCCTTCTCCTTACTCGGGGACAGTCTACTCGCATGGCATGGTGGGCTTGCTATACTGACCGGTGTATCGCCTTCCACCTCTTGAGGGCATGACCATGAACGATTCCGACCCGCCGAAACTGAAACTCCGCTGGTACCAGTTCAGCCTGCGGACGCCGCTGATCGTGGTGCTGGTGCTAACCGTCGGCCACAACCTGCTGATGATATACCCTGGACTGTATTTTCGGGGATAACCAGGTCACTCGTGAGTAGCGAAAGAGGATCAAGTCATGGCTCTCATCGACTGCCCGGAATGTGGTCACCAGGTCAGTGACCAGGCTGATGCCTGCCCATCTTGTGGTCTAGGGCTCGCCGAACTACGTCCCAACCATGGTCGTGGCTCCCAATCAGACCAGCGACAAACAGAATTGCGGCTTGAATTGGTCGAAATCGATATGGAGTGGGAGCGGGAACGCCCGAAGTACCTGGTGAACAGGGGACCATGGGGGGGTGGCGGACAAGCACCCACCAAACGCATGGCCTCGCAGGCCACTATACTGATGCCCATATTTGCCATCGCCATCGGCATCGGTTTTGCGGTTATCACTCCGGATCCGGTAGTTGGACTCTTCAAGGGAGGAGTCTGGGCTGTTGTTTTCCTTGTGTGGGGCCTCGCCTTCCACTGGTGGGGGTACCGGAAGGCTGTGAGGTATGAAGAAGCAGAAATAGAGTTTCAACGGAGGAAAGAAGATGCCAGGGCAAAATACGAGACCAAGGATCAGACACAACCGAATGAAAGTGCTTCGTAGCGTCCACAGCCTGGTAAGTGCTACCTGCTAGTATTCGGTCCTCCCGCCACCGGCATAACCATGTTTGCTGGGCGGCTTCAGCCGAAAACCACGCACGAACGGATCTTGGGACAAGCGGCGGGTATACGAGTCTCGTTTAACGACCGTATTTCGGGACTCTCGTCTCCATCCGCCTCCAACGTCGCTATCCCGCTCTTGTCAACGTGGTCCCAACTGGATGTCGAGGGAAAGGGCTGCAACCCAAGATTCGGGAGTAGCCATGCCGGAAGAAATGACCCTGCAAGATTTGGCTCGAAAGCTGATTGAGACGTATCACCTGATGTCCCGGAGCGGGCTGCCTTGCCAGACGGGAAAATGCCGTTCACTGCTCTGGTGTCAGCAGCGGGCGACATCTTGTCGGAGTTCAAGTGGCTTCCCAGGAGCGGCCGACCAGATGGTCCCTTCCATGGCGTGGTGATCGAAATGCGACCAGACGGCTACTGGCTCCACGAGCAACACGAAATTGGCGTGGGGAGGTTCTCGCCGGTGAAGTCTTGGCATGTTGCATCGCTCGAAGAGGCCGTTCGATTTCGTGTGCGTTTTCTTGGCAACGACATCGACGGTGTGCCGGTGGATTGGGAATAGAGAATGTCGCCACACGTATGCCCATGGTGGGGCGGATACTTCATCGATAATCGTTGCCGCCGACTCCTCCACAAGCCAGAGCGAATTCTTGCACCCTACCGCCGCCGAGGACATGCAGGTGTGGATGGAGCCGGACTACGAGTAACGAAAAAGGCCCTCGCCACAAAAAGAGGGCGAGGGCCAAATAACTCGTCTTGCGATCCGAACTGCTCTCCCCGCAAGTCGCCTCTGGCTCGGTCAAGCAATGCCCATTGTGGGCGTATCTCGCACCGCAGTCGTCATACGCAGTCAAACAGGATGCAGAGTCACCGTAATCAGAGGACGAAACCCGAGTCGAAATGCAGCGGACGAACAACTCAAATCCAAGCGGGGCAGGAACCTACAGTGCAAACGCTAAGCATCACGGTCCCTGCCTGACTTCAATAAATAGGGTTCACTTTTGAGGAGCCGGAAGAGTTCAAGCTCCTCACAGCAACATGTCCGATGGTTCTTCCATATATGCCCTCCATACAAGGACGAGAAGCACACCAAGAAACGTAGCGGAACGCAAAGTTCCTAACTGTATTCTAGTCGTCGTTTCGCAGGCGGTCAAGCACATTTCCCTGACCGGTTCTGCCGCTTTTTTTGTCGATTCCGCATGACGTGATTCTTCGATACACTGTGCCATTCCTCGGCGGCGGCAGTGGCTTCCGTGCCGTAAATGCCCCCCCCCAGACGAACTGGCTTGGTTCAGGAA
>JABMRB010000599.1 GCA_013202865.1 Candidatus Nealsoniibacteriota bacterium
ACGCAAGCCTGCGAGTTTACGCAAAATGCATTGGCCCCCATGGGGGCCAATGCATTCCTGCCGGGAGAAGAGTGAGGAACCAGAAACACGTAGTTGTCGCTAAAGAAAACAGGTAGTTGTCGTCGAACAGTAACCCGACTCGCCCGGTGTGGCTGTCCCAAATAACCACCCTTTGATGACGCAAAGGCAGGGACGCCCACGCTGCCCCTGCCGGGGGGTGTGAGTGCTGAATCCTGGATCAAGCTGGCCGAACCCAATCCCGGCAGATTCTGTGCCCCGAGAAAGGAACCTTTTTGGCACGCCGCTGTGGCCCGCGTCCAAATCCGCCCTTTCCTTGCTCGGAACTCCCTACTCGCGCGGCACCGGGGGCGTGATATACTGACCGACATGTCGCCTGTCGTTCACTAGCCTGGAGCAATCATAAGGAGACAAGAAATCATGAGACTGGCACTTCGTCAATTCCTCCTGCTGCTGACGGTTTTGATCGTACTGGGGTGTGTCCGAGCTGCACGTGTTGCCGCCGAAGAAGCAATCGGCGAAACAACGGAGAAATGCGCGGCCGCGACACCGGTGGAAAACCCATGGACCAAGAGATTACCCAAGGGCTGGTGGCAGAAGCGTCATGAAGACGTCCTGTCGGCGCCCGGACGGGAAGCGTGTCAGATCATCTTCATCGGCGATTCCATCACGGATGGCTGGGATGCGACCGGACAAAAAATATGGGCGAAGGAATACGTTCCGCTGAAGGTGCTGAATCTGGGCATCAACTGTGACAGCACGCAACATGTACTGTGGCGTCTGGATCACGGCGAAATCGACGGACTGCCGAAGCTCAAAGTGGCCGTCATCGAGATCGGCACCAACAATGTGGGCATCACGCGCGATCCGCCCCAGGATATTGTGAAGGGTGTCGAGGCGATTTGCGAAAGGGTGAAGCATAAAGCGCCGCACGCCAAGATTCTCCTTCTGGCCATATTCCCGAAGGGATTCGGAGCCAACAGGCATGACGTCGCGAACGGCCTCATCTCCAAGCTGGACGACGGCAAACAGATATTCTATCTGAATATCAACGACGCGCTTCTTGAGACAGAAGGCGCCATTGCCGACCGCGTGGGCCACCTGACCGAAAAAGGCTACGAGGTCTGGGCCAATGCAATTCGCCCGACGCTTGAAAAACTGATGCAGTACCCCCCATCAGTTGACTGTTTGGAACGCGAGGCAGTAGCCGTCGATCCTCACTCACTCGGGTGGAAAATGTCGGGCAATTGACGCCGTCGCAGGAAACGGTTGTGCCGGGGTTCCTCGGATGCACCGAATTCCCAACGTTTTCTGGCTTGGTCCGGCAGTGCGGCCTTGTGCTTGAGGCGTGCGCCACCCAGAGCAGTTGCGAGGGAGCAGAATTGCCTGACGGCCGCTCGTATTGGCGCTCCGGAGACTGCGATCGCTCTTCCAATGATGCCGGTTCCCAAGAATCGCTACCTGCAGAACGGTCACAGTTGGCAGTCCGATCGACTGCCCATCGTGCCGCTTTGCGGCTGGATTTGTGGAGATGTCTCTGCTACGATCATGGGATTCCGTCTGTCTCGGTTCTTTCCATTTCAATAGCTCGGATGTAACGGAGAATGACATGGCCTACCATCACAACGCCCGTCGCGCCCAGGTCGGCTTTCTGGCAGTAGTCTTCGCATTGTCGCTGCAGTCTCTGCTCCTTGCCCAGCGTCGGAGTTTCGCTCCTCCGATCTTATCCCCGGAGACCGAGGCGGACGCTTCGCCGCGTCGTGGGCCGCGTGGATTCGGCCGACCGATCAACCTGGGGCCGGATGACAAGCAGGCATTCCTCGATCCTCCGGCAGGGTTCAATGTGCAGAGAGACGGGATTGCGCACGGTAAACTGGAGATGATCGAGTATGACTCGAAGACCGTCGGCACCCGGCGCAAAATGCAGGTCTATACACCGCCCGGCTATTCACCGCAACGCAAGTACCCGGTTCTCTACCTGCTTCACGGCATCGGGGGTGACGAGACGGAATGGCAGCGCTTCGCCACGCCTAACACCATTCTCGACAATCTGCTGGCCGACGGAAAAGCGAAGCCGATGATTGTCGTGATGCCCAACGGCCGGGCGCAGAAGAATGACCGGGCGGAAGGAGATGTCTTCAGATCTGCTCCCGCGTTCGCCGCATTCGAGGAAGATCTGCTGAAGGACGTTATCCCGACGATCGAGTCGCGCTATTCCGTTGAGGCAGACCGCGAACACCGAGCTTTGGCCGGGCTGTCGATGGGCGGCGGACAGTCGCTCAACTTCGGACTGGCGCATCTCGACACGTTCTCTTGGATCGGCGGATTCTCCTCGGCGCCCAACACGAAGCCGCCGGTTCAGCTTATGCCCGACCCCGCCGCTACCAAGCAGAAGTTGAAACTGCTGTGGCTCTCCTGCGGCAACAAGGATGGTTTGATCCGTATCAGCCAGGAGATGCACGCTTACCTGAAGGAGAAGGACGTCCCGCACGTCTGGAATGTGGATTCCAACGGTCACGACGCAACGACGTGGCGCAACAACTTGTATCACTTCGTCCAGCGGATTTTCAATGAGGACAGGCAATGACTTCCCAACATCAACGTCCGATCCCGCTTCTGTTAACCGGCTTGGTCGTCACCCTTCTTGGCATCGTGGGAACCAGGGCCGAGGAGCCCACTTCCCCGCCCGCCAGCGAGCCGCTCGTGGTAGACCAGCGCGGCCCGACCATCAAGGCCGCCTACAAGGATTACTTTCTCATCGGCACGGCGGGAGATATGCCCGGTAGGTACTCCGACCAGGAAATGGGCCTCGTCAAGGAACACTTCAACATCGTGACACCGGAAAACTGCATGAAGCCGGGCCCGATTCACCCCAGCGAGAACACCTGGAGATTCGAGCGGCCCGACGCCCTGGTGGAATGGTGCGAGGACAACAACATCGCCGTCCACGGCCACACGCTCGTGTGGCATGCCCAGACCAACGACTGGTTCTTTCGTGACGGCGACAAGGCGGCAGTCACCCAGCGCATGAAGGACCACATCAGCACGCTGGTAGGCCGCTACAAGGGGAAGATCCGGGGCTGGGACGTCGTCAATGAAGCGATCAACGACGGCGGCAACGCGCAGACGGCCCGGACGGAGAACCTCCGCAGTTCCTCGTGGTTGCGGGCCATGGGACCGGAATTCCTGACGCTTGCGTTCAAGTTCGCCCACGAAGCCGATCCGGAGGCCAAGCTGTATTACAACGACTACGGTATCGAGACCGGCCCCAAGCACGCGAGTTCGATGGTACTGCTCAAACGCCTGATCAACGAGGGCGCGCCAATCCACGGCGTGGGAATCCAAGGCCACTGGAGCACTGGCCGTATCCCCTATGCCGCCCTGGACAAGGCGATCTCCGACTATGCCTCGCTCGGGCTGGAAGTCAGCATCACCGAGCTGGATGTGACGATCCGCGGCGCCTCGGGGGGCCAGTTCGGCCGCGGATTCGGTGGCCGCAGGTTTGGCGGCGACGCGCCGCCTGCGCCGCAAGATCTCAAGGCACAGGCGGATGCTTACGCGCGATTGTTTTCGATCTTTGTCAAGCACAAGGAAGTGATCCGACGCGTGACATTCTGGGGACTCAGCGACCGCCGGACATGGCGATTTGGACAGCATCCGTTGATCTTCGACTCCAACAACCAGCGGAAGCCGGCCTATGCGGCAATCGTCGACGCGCTGCTGCATCCGAATCCTGATCTGGCAGCACCGCGATGACCACTTCGTTACGCTGATTTCACAAGATATCCGTACCGCGATTTCAGTGAAAATCGAAGCGATCTGACGATTACAGGTTCCTTTCTGTATGGAATGAGGATTGATCCCATGTTAATAGCAAGCGTTCTCCAATGTGTTGCGGCAATGGCGATGGCCATGACGAGTCTGATGCTGGCGGCGGCCGAGCCAGCGACGCCAACTCCTGCCGCCACGCAACCGGCGTCCCTTGCCGTTCCGTTCAAGTGGAAGTCCAGTGGGAGCCTGATTAAGCCGGTGTCGGATGACACGCACAAGCTGGTTTCGGTGAAGGACCCAACGGTCGTCTACTACAACGGCGAGTGGCACGTCTATGCGACCACGGCTAACACCCGTGGTAACTGGAGCATGGTATACCTGAGCTTCAAGGACTGGTCGGAAGCGGCCAAAGCCAAGCCCTATTACATGGACGCCAATCCCAACCTGAGGGGCTATCACTGTGCGCCGCACGTGTTCTATTTCAGGCCCCACAAGAAATGGTATCTGATCTACCAGTCCCAGCCGCCGCAGTACTCGACAACGGACGACATTTCCAAGCCCGAAACCTGGACCAAACCGGAAGACTTCTTTGCCGCCAAGCCTCCCGGGGCGCCCCGTCTCTGGATTGACTACTGGGTTATCTGCGACGAGACCCACGCGTATCTGTTTTTCACGGGAGATGACGGCAATCTCTATCGCAGCCGGACGAGAATCGAGGATTTCCCCGATGGCATGAGCAATCCGGAAATCGCCGTAAAGGAGACGCGTGAAACCCTTTTCGAGGGTAGCATGACGTACAAGATCAAGGGGACGGGCACGTATCTGACTTTGATTGAGGCGTTGAGCCCCAACCGGTACTATCGGGCGTTCACATCGGATCGGTTGGACGGCGAATGGACGCCGTTGCCGAACGCGGATACGTATCAGAAGCCGTTCGCGGGCATCAATAACGTGACGTTTGAGGAAGGGGGTACGGCCCGGACCAAGGACATCAGCCACGGGGAACTGATTCGCGACGGCTACGATGAGACAATGACAATCGACCCTAAGAATTTGCAGATGCTGTACCAGGGGCGTGATCCGTCGATCCGAGCGAATTACAGCCTGTTGCCGTACCAGCTTGGGCTGCTGAAGTTGATTCAGGCCGAGAATTGATGCGCCAGTGGGCGTCGGGCCGTGTCTCCGATTATCGTCATGCAGATGCAACACCCGAGCTACCTATGAGAAAACCGAGCACTTGTTTTGTGGCTTTCGCCCTGGCGTTCATGTTTTTGCCTCCGCTTTTCGCGCAGGTGGACGACTCCGGCAACCTCGCCCGGAATCCCATTATTTGGGCGGATGTCCCGGACCTCGCGGCCATTCGCGTGGGAGACACCTACTACATGAGCAGCACCACCATGCACCTGAGCCCCGGACTTCCGATCATGAAGTCCAGGGACCTGGTGAACTGGCAGCTTGTCGGCTACGCCTATGACACCCTCGGCGACAATGATGCTCTAACCCTTCAGAACGGGAAGAACGCCTACGGCGCGGGTTCGTGGGCTAGCAGCCTGCGCTATCACGACGGCACCTTTTACGTGACGACGTTCTCCAGCACGACCGGCAAGACGCACGTCTACCGGACCAAAGACATTGAGAAAGGCCCGTGGGCCGAGAACTCGTTTCGCCCCGCGCTGCACGACCACTCTCTGTTCTTTGACGATGACGGGCGCGTGTACATGATCTACGGTGGCGGCAACCTGCGGTTGGTCGAGCTGACTCCAGACGTTTCCGGCATCAAACCCGGTGGAGTGGATCAAGCTATCATCCCGAATGCCAGCCGGGTAGCCGGCCCGAACATCGGCCTGCCGGCGGAAGGTTCCCAGATGTGGAAGATCAACGGCAAGTATTTCCTGTTCAACATTACTTGGCCGAGAGGCGGCATGCGCACCGTGATTGTTCACCGTGCGGACAAAATCACCGGCCCGTACGAAGCCCGCGTTGCCTTGCAGGACAAGGGCGTGGCGCAGGGTGGCCTCATTGATACGCCGCAGGGCAATTGGTATGCGTACCTGTTTCGCGATTACGGCGCGGTGGGTCGTATTCCCTATCTCGTGCCCGTCAAGTGGGAAGATGGCTGGCCGGTGCTCGGCGAGGACGGCAAGGTACCCGATACGCTGAATCTTCCTGCCAGCAAAGGCCTCATCCCCGACATCGTCGCCTCGGATGAATTTGATCGCCGCCGTGGCGACTCGGCGTTTCCGCTGGTCTGGCAATGGAACCACAATCCGGACAACAACAACTGGTCGCTTACCAAGCGTCGCGGCTTCCTGCGGCTGACTACCGGCAGGGTCGATGGCGATTTCCTGTCGGCTCGAAACACGCTCACCCAGAGGATGTTCGGCCCGGAATGCTCCGGCACAGTCTGCATCGACGTGAGCAACATGAAGGACGGGGACTTCGCCGGCCTTGGCGCGTTGCAGAAGCGATACGTCCTCGTCGGAGTCAAGATCTCCGGGAATGCCAAGTCGATCGTCTTGGTGAGCGCCGAATCAGGTTCCCAGGTGGAGGTGGAGAGCGAGCAACTGACCCATGACATCGTCTTCCTGAAGGTGGAATGCGATTTCAGAAACCGGGCCGACAAAGCCCGTTTCTTCCACAGCATCGACGGCAAGCAATGGACCGTGATCGGCAAGCCGCTGCGGATGACCTACACCTTGCCGCACTTCATGGGCTATCGTTTCGCATTATTCAACTATGCGACGAAGACTGCGAGTGGCTTCGTGGATTTCGACTACTTCCGCGTGAGCGACAAGATCATTACCGCGAACTGATCGGTTGACCCGGGCTTGAATCGGTAGTCTCGATGCGCTTGAGCAGGTCTACGACCTCGCCGTTGCAGAACATGGAACGAACCCGGGGCGCACCGCGAACAAGGCCCGGGAACACCTGCGAGCCGTCATCTCCTGGGCTTGGGACCAGGAACTCATTGAGGCCTACCGAGATTCCCGAAGCCCAAGCCGCAGCGCGACGTCGCAGGCCGGCACTATCTGTGGGCGAGAAGCCGGAGTAGTATCCGCCGCGTGGCTTCAGAAGCCCGTGCGAGCGTCGGTCCGACACACCCCCGCGCGCTACTCGGCGTGAGACCGTCGACAAGCGACTGACAGTCCCAGAAAGCCGTCGCGCATGACACACACCGAAAAACCACCGATTTTGGAACACAGATCGGGGCGAGGAGGGCTCGTCCGCTGCTGGGGGGTAAGGTAGTTCCGTAAAGCCGTCGGACCAGATATTCTTCGGATGCTTCAGCAATCGAAGGTTTCTTGCCGTTCTTGTAGACGACTATAGGAACTTTTCGTACTCGGATCGCGTCTTAAGCATTTCAAGCTTTGATCGCGATGGGCGGCGAAGAAGGCGCAGCTAGTTGAGTTCACTGTAATTCCCAGTTATTCTTTTCTAAGGAGTGAAATGTCATGAGGTTACTGAGGCTGGTACTTTCGGTCAGCTTGGCGGGGTTGCTCGTCGGTTGTGGTCCGAAGGAAGACGATTCAGCGTCGAATAATGCGAAGAAAACCGGGGCGGAGTTGCAGGCGGGTGAGAATGACCCAGCCAACAAACCCACGACGAAGCCGGAGGCAACACCTAATCCGGCAGTCGATCCACCCGCAGTTGATCCGCCCGCAGTCTCCGACCGGATTCTGGACCGAAAGAAGGCCCAGAAACTGGAAGTCCGCCATTCCATGCTCGGATTCCGGAACACGCTGCTCTTCTATACTTTCAAGGACGAAAAAGCGATTTTGACTCTGTCAATTGGCAACACGGACGAAACCTTTCCTGTCAAAGGCAAAATCCACCTCTTCGATGATGCGACCACCGAGGAGGGCCTGAAAAAGTGGATCAATAATCAGCACTCGGACGGGCTCTTCCCCGAGGTCCCCACGCCCACATTTACCGGAGAACTTCCGGAAGGAACGTGCAGGGTTACCTCCCACAAACAAACGGGCACGAGTGAGAATCCCAGTCCCATCAGCCCTGCAACGTTCAACAACTACGAGGTGAAGTTGTCGGTGAAGGAGCATGCCATCGACAAGAAGGTCCAGCTTTCCCCGTTTACCGACACGGCAATGGTCCACGTCAAGCCGGAGGCCGGCGAGGTCACTGCCGGGGCGAAGGCCATCGAGGTCGACGCCGAACCGGCCAGCGACGTGGAGATTAAACAGGATGGAGAATGGAAACCGGCCAAGTTACCGCTGGCCGGCTTGGCTGAGGGCAAGGCCGTCGAAGTCAAGGTCCGCGGTACGCTGAGCCACGGGATTATGGCCATCGGTGGTGAGACGACCGGCACGATCATTGGTTTTGGAAAGACGACCTGGGAACTGGACCTGCGAAAGGACCCGGCGTTTCGCCCGGCCGCGGAAAAGCTCAACGGCAAGCGCGTCGTGGTAACGGGCACGGTTCGCGAGAAGGCAGGGATCGAAATCGCCAAGCGAACCATTCTGACGATCGAATCGATCGACCCGGCCGAGGATTGACGCGGCCGTTGCCGAGGCAACCAGCTTTGCTACGCTCCTCCTCACCGCCTTCGGTTTGCCGGAGCTGCTGCGGTGGGGGCGATGTACCGGAAAAGGACCGGTTTTGGAACGACCCTACCCCCCATCAGCGAACTGCTTGGGACGCGAGGCGGTGGTCGTCGGCTCACGGGCCCCGAATTCAGCCTGCCAACCAGAAATGCCCGAGAAGCCCGCCAACCACACTCCTACTACCGTTTTCTCACACGCAGCCCCAAACGCCCCCCCAGACACCAGCCCCAGCCTTGCCGACGAGAAACCCTTACGGCTACAAGGCGCAGAACGCTCAGAATCGATTCTGGTG
>JABMRB010000600.1 GCA_013202865.1 Candidatus Nealsoniibacteriota bacterium
CCGCACATCCTTGTCCGATTTCCGTCCCGGCATCCTTCCCTCCCTGTACTGGAAAAACCAGGAAGGATGCCAGATTCGTCAATCTGAGGAAAGACGTAATTGTCGTTTCTTGAAAGATGTAGTTGTCGCTATACATACGTCATAGGCCGCTACCGTGACCGCAACGCGAACCTGCGGACGCAATTGCTCCGGATCATCCGACGGGCCGGTGTGGAGCCCTGGCCGCGACTATTCCAAAACCTGAGAGCAACCCGAGAAACAGAATTGAGCGACACGTACCCCATCCACGTGGTCTGTGGGTGGATCGGCAACAGCCAACAGATCGCGGCGAAGCACTACCTTCAAACGACCGACGACCATTTCGAGCGGGCGGCCCAAGGCGGTGCAGAATCCGGTGCAGTTGATGCGAATGGGGTAGCCAAAGTGGTGCAAAATCCGGTGCAGCAACCTGCCGTACCTTCTCGCACCGAACAGCAAAAAACGCCGCAACCCGTTGTGGGCTGCGACGTTACACCAATTGGTGCGACTCTATGCGGTACTGTACAGGATTACATAGTACCCCCTAGGGGAGTCGAACCCCTGTCTTTGGACTGAGAATCCAATGTCCTGGGCCACTAGACGAAGGGGGCTTCTCTTTCGGAATAGGAATCGTATCGGTCGGATCGGCGGAAAACTCCATTATCGGGCAATTTTTGGCCGTTGTCAATCGCCCTCGCCGGGAAGTTCCGGAAAGTGGTCGGCCAAGAATCGGTCCCAGTCTAGGGCCGTACGCTCCTCCAGCCTGAAACGATTGATCCTCAGGGCCGTCTCGAATAACCTCCGCATCGCCGGATCGCGCAAATCGTCTCGCAACGGCCGAAGCTCGTCCAACACCACAACCGACTCGGCATATTCCCCCCGAATGACCAGTACGCCGTACTGCCCGGCTAGCCCGCATGCCCACAGTTCCCGATCTTCTTCGCTGGCAGCCACAAACTCGTCGAAAATGGCCAGGGCCTGATCGTAGTCTTCCTCGGCGAGGTAAATTCGGGCAAGCTGCTGCTTGGCTCGACCGCCAAGGTACGTCTTTTCGGGGAAATACTCGTAGACCGCCTTCCAGGCCCGTTGCGTGCCCGTTCGGCTGGCAAACAGGTATTGCGATAGGGCCGTTGATTGCTTGGGTACCTTTCCCGGCAGCGGTTCGGCGTCGGGCAATAATGGTGCAGAGGCGGCCGTCAACCAGGCCGCCAAGCCGCCGATCATCAGCGAAGCGGCCACGGCCACCCAACCGGCCGTTTTCGCCCGCATGCCCGGCCGCGCCAGCGCCATGGTTTTCATCAGTCCGTCGAGCCGCTGAGTGGTCTCCGTGCGAGGATCGGGCGGCATTTGCAGAGTGGAATCGCAATCGGTCAAATCATCGGGTAGATCATCGGGCCAGGCGTCGCCAACGTGTACGCGCTGCACGCGGCGCAGCTCCTGCGACACCTCCTGGGCGGATTGGCTGCGGTTGCGGACGTCCTTGGCCAACATCTTGTGGACCAGTCGGCAGAGTGTGGCCGGCAGGTCGGGACGAGCGTTTTCCAGCGGGTCGGGCTCCCGCTTGAGGTGCTGAACGGCCATGCCCAGGGCGGTCTCGCTACGAAAGGGCGGCGACCCGGTGAGCATCTGGTAGCAGGTTACGCCGAAGGAGTAGAGGTCGCTGCGCGGGTCGAGCGGTTTGCCTTCCACTTGCTCAGGGCTCATGTAGAGCGGCGTCCCCATGGTGATGCCGACCTGGGTCAACTCGACGGCTTCTCCGTCGCACTGGACGCGCGCCAGCCCGAAGTCGGCCACTTTCACTTCACCCGAGGCGGTCAGCATGATGTTTTCCGGCTTGATATCGCGATGGACCACACCCTGTTCGGCCGCCTTGGCCAGCGCGGCGGCCACTTGCCGCATGATCGACAGTGCGCGGGGTAGCTCAAGCGGGCCCTGGCGGCGGAGCCACTGGCTGAGATTCTGGCCCTGAACGTATTCCTGAGCAATGTAGTGCAGACGCCCGAAACGCCCAACTTCGTAGATCTGGACGATATTGGCGTGGACCAACGACGCCGCGGCCTGGGCCTCGCGCTCGAATCGCTTCAGATAGGTTCCGTCGTCGGCCAGATCCGGTTTGAGAATTTTCACGGCCACACGACGCTTCAGCCGGCTCTGCTCGGCCAGATAGACCTCTGCCATGGCCCCACGTCCGAGCCGCCGCAGCAACCGGAAGTCACCCAGTTGCCGCCCGGAGAGATCGGTCTCGGCAGGCAATTTCTCGGGATGGTCGGCAGATTCAGTCATATATCATCGGCAATGGGTCACTCGGGAAGGCCCCCTGCTGCCAGTATGAACCCTTCACCGAGAGATGGCAACCTGAGCGCACTGCTGCGTAGCAACTGCCGCCGCCGCCGGTTCTATTGTTTCCCCGTTTTTGCGTCCGAAGTGCAACAATTGGTCGTGCCCGGGTTTGGTGGATTTCCGCAAGGCATTGTGTGGCCGTGGGTTACGTCGGCGGCGCTGGAGTCGACGACCGGCACAAACCGAATTTTCCCGCTTTTTTCTTGATTGCGTGGAAACAAAAGGCAAGAATTCCGACAGCCCGATTCGCTCGTGGAGTCTCTGCCGCTTGGGCCTCCCGCACGATGGGCCTGCGGAGCCCGTCGCATCCACGTGCCGGGGCCGATGGTCAGCGTTCCGCCGTTGACGGTCAGGTTGGCACCGGTTGCCAGATCGGAGCCGCTTACCCGAAACGTGGCTGGCGCGCTGATGAAGTAGTTTGTCCCACCGACCACCAGTTCCGTGCTGAGGGTCACGTCCCCGCCGTGTATTCACGGCAGGCTAGATATTTGCGATAATAAACCCACCGGCTACATTCTTCCCAAGCAAAGGAACCCCATCGTGATTCGAGCATCGCAAACCGATCGTTTTCTGCGGGCAGGCGTACTTTCTGCGCTGATGACATTGGTGTCGGCGACCGTCCTTGTTGCGGCCGAAGAGCCCTCCCGCGATTGGGTTCGGGCGGTGCTGGACGCCACGGGCGTCCGTGGCGGGCTGATCGTCCACCTCGGTTGCGGCGACGGCAGACGCACGGCCGCTTTGCGGCTCGACGATCGCTACCTGGTACACGGCCTGGACGCCGCGGCAGAGAACATCGACGAAGCGCGGCAGCACATTCGCTCGCTGGGACTCGGCGGCAAGGTGTCGGTCGAACGTCACGCCGGCGGGCGGTTGCCTTATGCTGAGAATCTCGTGAACTTGTTAGTGGCCGAGCAGCCCGGTTCCGCGTCGACGGATGAGATCATGCGCGTGTTACGTCCCGGCGGCGTCGGCTACGTCAAGCACGGCGGCCAGTGGACCCGGACGACGAAACCTTGGCCGCCGGAAATTGACGAGTGGACCCACTGGCAGCACGGCGCGGACGGCAACGCGGTCGCCCAAGACGTGGTCGTCGGCCCACCGCGGCGGATGCAGTGGGCGGCCGGCCCGCTCTGGTCGCGGCATCACGACACGATGCCTAGCGTTAGTGCGATGGTCTCTTCCGCGGGGCGGTTGTTCTACATCGTGGACGAAGCGCCGGTGTGCGCTGAGGGCACCACGCCGGACGATTGGAGCCTCGTCGCCCGGGATGCGTTCAACGGCATCGAGTTGTGGCGAGTCCCGTTGCCGGAAGATCAATGGGGCTGGAAGGCGTGGAGTACGTTCTGGAAGGGCCGTTTCAACCAGCCGAACCAGATCCCCAAGCGGCTCGTTGCCATGGGCCAGCGCGTCTACGTCACACTCGGCTTCAATGCCCCGCTGAGCGAACTCGACGCGGCCGCCGGACGGATCATCCGCACCTACCAGGGAACCGACTTTACCGACGAGATCCTCTACGACGACGGAACCCTGATCCTCTCGATCAACGAGACGGCCCAGAAAGGCGGGGCGATCGAAGAGGAGCCCTCGATCCGCAAGTCGGTCTGCGCCGTCGACGCCGAGACCGGTAAACGGCTTTGGACGTCCAAAAAGTACACCGGCATCAGCACCAAGACCGACCCCATGGAGCGCGTGACGCACTTGCTGCTAGCCGCTCGCAACGGTCGCGTCTACCTGGCCGACGGCGAGACAATCGTCGCACTGGACCGCAAATCGGGGGCCGAGCTTTGGAAATCGCCACGGCCCGAGATCACGCGGTACACGAGCCGATACCAGCATCTGATGTCGGAGATGGCCACACTGGTGGCTACCGACGACGTGGTCTTGTTCTGCCAACTCGAACCGATCCAGAAGCGGATCGGCTGGCGAGTCATCAAGGCCCGGCTGCGGGCGTTCTCGGCCACCACGGGCGAGGTGCTTTGGGACTACGCCTGCGGCAACTGGGGACACTTCTGCGTGCCCGACCTGTTCGTTGCACAAGGTCTGGTTTGGGTACACGACAAGCAGTCGATGTCGGTCGTCGGACTCGATCTGCTTAGCGGCGCGGAGCGGCGGCGGCTTTCGACCGAGTTGGCGTTCGACAACGGTCATCACCACCGCTGTTATCGCAACAAGGCGACCGAGCGTTTCCTGGTCACTAGTTTTCGCGGCCTGGAGTTCATCGATTGGCAGACCGACGTCACGCGGCTAAACCATTGGGCTCGCGGCACGTGCCGGCTCGGCGTAATGCCGTGCAACGGGATGATCTACGCCCCGCCGCACCCGTGCGACTGTTACGTCGTGTCGAAACTCAACGGCCTGCTCGCGCTGGCGCCGGCAGGGAAAGCGGGAACGAAAGCGGAGAGCGGAAAGCGGAAAGCGGAAGAAACGCCCCGGCTTGAGCGTGGCCCCGCCTACACTTCACTCCCCACTCCCCACTCCTCACTCTCCACTACTTCCGCCTGGCCGACCTACCGTCACGATGCGGGCCGCAGCGGACACACGACGGCCGTTGTTGGGGACGAGTTGAAACTGCGGTGGAAGGTCGATCTGAAAGGCCGATGCACCGCGGCGACCGTTGCCGACGGGTCGGTCTTTGTGGCGGCGGCCGATACGCACACCGTCTATGCGTTGGAGGCCGACACGGGCCGGACACGTTGGCGTTACACGGCCGGTGGACCGATCGACGTGCCGCCGACAATCCATGACGGTTTGGCGCTGTTCGGTTCTCGCGACGGCCACGTCTATTGCCTTCGCGCAGACGACGGCAAGCTCGTTTGGCGATTCCGTGCGGCGCCGGAGCAGCGCCTGATCGGCGCTTTCGACCGACTGGAATCGGCCTGGCCCGTGCATGGCGGCGTCTTGATCCAAGACGGCGTCGCGTGCGTGGCTGCCGGCCGGTCGTCGTTCCTCGACGGCGGGATTCACGTCTACCGGCTCGATCCAAGGACGGGCAAAGTGCTTGCCGAAGAGACACACGCAAGCACGCACGACATGAAGGTGAACTGGGGGCGAAACCTCCAGATCGACACGGGCGTGCTGGCCGACGTGCTCGTGGGCGACGGCGAAAACGTCTTCATGCGGCAGCGGCGGCTCTTCGATTCTGGGTCGGCGGACCTCCTCGACGATCCCGGGTCGGCGGACCTCCTCGACAATGACGGCGACGGGCAAGAGGAAGTGGCCGGGCATCTAAGAGCGACGGCCGGAATGCTGGATCCTTCGTGGTTCAACCGAACGGCCTGGCTGCTGGACGATCGGGCTTATGGCGACCTGCTGGTCCACGACGAGCAGACCGTCTATGCCGTGCGGCAGTATGAGGAATTCGGAGCGTGGTTCTACTTCAAGCCGGGCGACGGCTACGAACTGGTCGCCACCGAGCGCACCGTAGTGACGCCTCGCAAGCCGGGCGATCTGAAGCCAAACATCAACAAGCTCTGGAAGGTACCCAAGCAGAAGAAGTGGTCGACCCGCGTGGCCGTCCGTCCGGTGGCGATGGTGCTGACCGGCGAGACCCTGTTTGCCGCGGGCACACCCGACCTGCCCATTCCGCAGCAACCCGGGCGGCAGCAGCCCTGGGCCGCCCATCAAGGCCGCCGCGGCGGCGTGCTGCTGGTCGTCTCCGTCGCCGACGGCCGGGTGTTGGCTCAGCACCAACTCGACGCGGCACCGGTGTTCGACGGTCTGGCCGCGGTCGAAGGTCGGTTGTTCATTTCGACCGCCACCGGCGAGGTCGTCTGTTACGAGGGTTTGTAGGGTGCGTGCAACGCACCACAGCGTTCGGTACTGCATTCTTGCGAATCCAGAGCTACTACAGGTGCTTTGCACGCACCCTACGCTAGGCAGCTCGACGCGACTCGTCGGCGAGAACCTCCGTCAATTCGAGCCCTTCACCGGGCGGCCAGACGGCACGGCGGCTGAGATATCGCCGGTAGATTCGCAGCAACTCGAAGAAGCTCTTGACGAAATCTCGCGGGCGGACCTTCGAACCGGCTACGTCGCGCCATTGTGTCAGCGGCAACTCGTAGACGCACTGCTCGGGCGAGGCCAGTCCGGCGGCCTTGCGTAGCCGAACCAGCCGGGCCAGCAGCTCGACGTCGAAAATCCAGTTCGTGCAAAACGGCGTCGCAAACAGGCGGCGGGTCTGCTGCGTGACGCGAAACATCTTCGCCCCACACTGCGTGTCGTAGACCGGCAGCCGCAACGCAAGCGATGCGGCCGTGGCGAACACCCGGCCCAGGTAGTGGCGCAACGGACGTCGCTCGACGTGACGCCCCAGCAGCTTGACTCGCGCGCCGATGACGAGCTGCAATTGCGGATTCTGCTGCATGGTGTCGAGAAACTCGGGGATCGCTTCCAGCGGCGTTGCCAGATCGGCGTCCCAGAAGCCGACCGTCTCGACCGGCTCGGCCATCGCGCTGAGTATTCCGCGACGGACCGCCTCCGCCTTGCCGGAGTTCTGTGGCAGCCGGAGGACGCTGAACCGTTGCGGATCGCGCCGGTGCAACGACTGCAAGACCGATTGCGTGGCGTCGGTGCTGCCGTCGTCGACCATCAGGAAGCGGACCGAATGGCCCCGGGCGTTGAAGCCGGCGAACGCGTCGACCGGCAGCCGGTCGGCCTCGTTGTAGCAGGGAATCACGACGATACACGGGGGCATGGTCTTCTCCGGCTACCGTAGTTTGTGGGCATTCGTCTTGGCAACCGTCTGCGCCGCACGCTCGCCGGTAGACGGGGTCAACACGACAACCTCACCCGATCGGAGGAACCTGGGCCGTCGCAAGACTACGCGTAACTCGCCGGCGAATTGCTGCCGCAGGTCTTCTTCGTACTCGGCGAGCGTGACGACGTAGGGGTATTCGGCGTCGTCGAAGAACTTTTGGATTTGCTCACCCGTCGTGCATAGCGGCACGGGCCCTCCGGCGTAAAAGACGAGGCTCTCGCGGAAGAAGCGATACGCGGCCACTTGCGGTTCGGCCGTACTGTCGCGATGGATTTCCCGCAGCACGACCGGGGCGTTCTGGTAGCGGTCGACACGCAGGGCGGCAAAGCCGAACATGGCCGTCAGGAAAGCGACCGAGGTGACGCCGAACGTGGTCATCGCCCGGCGCGGGTGTCCGCGCTCGGCCGAGATCAGTGCCCAACCGCCGCCGACCACCAGGACCACGCCGACCAGCCCCAGGACCCATTGGCCGGGCAGGTAGATGGCCGCGACGATCGGCAGTGCGATCGCCATGCCGAGGCCGACCACGATCATCGTCAGCGTGGCGTTGCGCATCCACCAGCGGTTCATTCGTGCCGGTTCGGCGATCCAGGCGTCGACGAACACGGCCGTCAGCAGGGCCAGGGCCGGGTAGGCGGTCAACACGTAGTGGGGTAGCTTCGTGCTCGGGATCGACCAGAGGCCGACAAACACCGCCAGCCAACAGACGGCGAAAATCGTCTCGACGGACCACTCGCGCCGCTGTCGAATCCGTCGGCCGGCCTCGATCAGGCTGGGGCCAAGGAAGACCGACCAGGGGAAGAAGCCGACGAGGATCGCCGGAATGTAGTAATAGAACGGTCCGCTGTGACCCTGCAACGGTTTGAGCGCTCGGTCCAGGTTGTGTGTGCCGAAGAACTCCCGCAGGAACAGCCCGTCGGTCCGCAGCCCGACCAGCACGTACCAGGGCACGGTGATCGCCGCCACCACAACGATGGCCGTCAGCGGTCGCATTTGCCAGGCGACCCGCAACACGTTGCCAGGGGCGAAGACGCGGGCGATGCCGATCAGGCGTCCGCTTCGGCGGGTGTCGTCTGGCTGTTGCCGGCGCAAGATCAGCAGGAACAGGCCGATCGCAAACATCGGCAACGCAATCCCGACGGGCCCCTTGATCAGCACGGCCACGCCCAGCAGTGCGTAGAACAGCACGGCATGCGGCCAGCGGAAGGAGGTGGGTGGTGAGTGGTGAGTGGGGAGTGGGGAGGGGGGAGTGA
>JABMRB010000601.1 GCA_013202865.1 Candidatus Nealsoniibacteriota bacterium
GACACAACTTACGTGCTCAAAAGGAGTTGCGTTGGCGTGCGTTGCAGTACGAACGTATTCTCGGAACTTGTTGTCGTGACCTGACGTAGAGATTCCTTGCATGTGACCGTGGCGGCCGGAAATCAATGTCCGGGCACGGGTGGGGGAATTGGCTCGGCACTGCGACCTGCCGGAGAGCCGTCTTGCGACGCGACTGCGCATCCGACCGCTCGCTCAAGTGAGGCCAACGCCTGTTCACTTAGCGCCACCCGCTGATGCAGATCGATGCGGAAACGCAACAGCGTACGATAGACGTCCATCAACTGTTGGAACTCGGCCCGGCCGGCACGGTACGCCTCCATCGTAAGCTTCAGCGTTTCCTCGGCCCGTGGAAGGATCTCCTGCTCGAGGATTTCGAGCGTTCGATGGTGTTCGCGGAACTGGGCGGCCAGCGTTTGGATTTCCGTTTGAAAGACGTCGCGCACGGTATCGTAGCGACGGACCGTAGCGTACAGTTTGTTTTCCGCCTCGCGGACCGCGGCATCCAGCCGTTGCCGGTAGATCGGTACGTTCACACCCACGCCGACCGAGAAGGCGTCGCGACCGTTGGAGACCGGGCTGAGCCCGCCTTGGCCCATCTCGTACCAATTGACGCTCATCGCAACGTCCGGCCAGTACGCCTTGCGAGCAAGAGCCACGCCGGAGCGGTCGCGCGTGATCTCGTGACGGTAGGCCTCATACTCGGGCTGGCACGATTCGGCCAGACCCAGGAGCGTCTCGACTTCGTTCGCCACCCGGCTTCGGTCGATCGTATCGATGGCCTCGATCCGGGTTTGCGGCGGCAAGTGCATCACACCGGCCAGTCGCGCCTGCGATTGACGCTTCGACTCTTCCAGCTTGACGAGGTCCGTTTTTAGTTTTGCCAATTCGATCTGCGCCTGGAAGACGCTTTGTAGTCCTGTTTTCCGGGCAGTGGCCTCCCACCTCGTCTTTGCGACGGTGATTACGTCTTCCAACGGCCTCTCCAACTGCCGGTTCTCCTCGATGGCACTCTGGAAGAAGTAGAGATCAAAGTAGATCCGTTTGACTTGTTCGACGACCTTCAGTTCGGTCGACATGGCGCGCGAGTAGGCGGCCATAGAATCGTGATACGCGACTCGGCTTCTGACCGCCCGCTTGCCGAACCAGGGGAGTTTCTGGGAGAGGCTCAGGGCGGCTTGTTGAGGCCCGGCCGCCGTCTGGATTTCTTCGAGGAAGGCCGTGGTCATCAGCGTCGGGTCGGGTAGCGATTTTACTTGAGGCACTCGGGCGCCGAGCGACTGTGCGCGATACCGCGCCGCTCGGATTTCGGGGTTGTGCGCCAACGCGTACCCAATCAAGTTCTCCACCGGCGTCGGCCTGCCGAACAGCGTGGACGGTGGATCGGCCGGTGCTGGCCAGTCCGGTTCTTGTCCGTACACCGAGGCAGCGCAAATCGCCATCAAGCACAACGTCGCGGAAGCACGCCGATTGAGCCAACCCAGGTGTCTCATGGAATCGTCCTGTCTCATCGAAATCTAATGGGAGAGGGACCGCATCGCACAATCCGCATTTCCCGCCACTTCCCTATCTTCGGCATTATCGGGATGATCGCTGTTGTCGGATTCGTGGGTGCAATAGCCGCTTGCGGCTTCGCAGTTTCTCGCGCCACGCTGCGAAGCCGCAAGCGGCAAACGAAGCGAAACATTA
Source organism: Candidatus Nealsoniibacteriota bacterium (assembly GCA_013202865.1). Classification (GTDB taxonomy): domain Bacteria; phylum Planctomycetota; class Planctomycetia; order Pirellulales; family Thermoguttaceae; genus JABMRB01. The sequence goes on from JABMRB010000601.1 coordinate 1,708, forward strand.
TCGATTTAGTAACCACACGGCGCGAACCGCGTTTCTACGGTCTGTCTGGCTTGACGCGGCCGGCTGAGTCAGAGACAATCGCGACATTCTCCGGAATATTCCGACCTTTCTTGGCCAGATGGCGTATAATCACGATAGAGGTTGAAATCCAAGCGGCCGATACCAAACAACGAATGGCTGCCGCTTGTCGCCTAATCGTAAGCCTGGAAGTAGTGATTATGTGCTTTCCCGGAAAACTCGCATCGAAGCTGCTTGTCTGCCTGACGGCCATCGCGGTGCCGCTACAGGCCGGTTGGGTTTCGCGCTGCGCGTGTTCTTCCGGGACACACCAGCCGCATCCGTCTGTTGCGGCCTCGCCGGCGCCGGACGTAGCGTGTAGCTGTTGTGAAGTCACCATGCCTAAGCGGAGTTGCTGCGATGAAGGCGACGCACCGCAGCCGACACACTGCAGCAAGGCGGCCCAGCCCGACCGGAAGACCGGTTGCCAATGCGGCGTGGGCTGCCTCTGTGTGAAGCCCGAC
>JABMRB010000602.1 GCA_013202865.1 Candidatus Nealsoniibacteriota bacterium
CGAGCGGCTTACAGGAGCCTTCCTGGACCGTCTCACGCACCGTTGCCACATCCTCGAAGCCACGGGCGAGAGCTACCGGCTGCGTGACGCCCGGCGCCGCAAATCGTCGCCCAAACGGTCCCGGCCGAAAAGGTCGCAATAGCTGAAACAGCCCAGATGCCTTGCCCCACCCGGCGTTGAGGTCCGTCTGGTTGACTTCCCCAGAAGGAGGAGAGTAGACTAAGAGTAACTTCCATCCCGAGCGCTACACTTTTCGCCCGCCCGGCGCTGCACTTTCGGGCCGCCGTTCACACACGCCCCATGTCCCAGTCAAAACGGATGGAAGATAGGTCGACATTTTGACGAGAGGGGGCCTTTCGGGTAGGTTGATTGTCTGGTAGGTTGATTGTCTGGATGGGGATTGGAATCGCTAATTACATAACATTCTTTATTACATAACATTCTTTATCGTTGATATGATCTTGATGGCACCGCGAAAAGACAAACTCCTGTTCACTCCGGGTCCTCTCACAACCAGCGGTGCCGTCAAAGAGGCGATGTTGCGCGACGTGGGATCGCGGGACGCCGAGTTCATTAACGTCGTGCGCGACATTCGGCAACAACTGCTGGGCGTTGCCTGCGTCAGCCAGGCAGACGGCTACGAGGCGATACTGCTCCAGGGCAGCGGCACGTTCGGGATCGAAGCGGTGGTTTCGTCGGTGATTCCGCGCGACGGCAAGCTGCTGATCGTCATCAACGGCGCGTACGGCAAACGCATCCGCGACATTGCCGAGCGACACGGGATCCGGGCGGTCGCTATCGAAGTGGCGGAGGATACGCCGGCGGATCCGCAGCAGGTGCGTCGGAGCCTGGAGGACGACGGCGAGATCACGCACGTCGCCCTGGTGCACCTCGAAACGTCGTCCGGCATTCTCAATCCGGTGCATGAGATCGGAGCCGTGGTCAAGGAGTTGGAGCGGACGTTCATCGTGGATGCGATGAGCAGTTTTGGCGGCGTTCCGCTGAACGTGGCCGACGCCGGAATCGACTTCCTCATTTCCTCGGCCAATAAGTGCATCGAAGGTGTGCCGGGCTTCTCGTTGGTCATTGCCAATCGCGAACAACTGCTCACCAGCGGCGGCGCGGCGCGCAGTGTCAGCCTCGATTTGCTTGCCCAATGGAAAGGTCTCGAAGAAACCGGGCAATTTCGTTTCACCGCGCCGACGCAGGCGCTTCTTGCGTTCCGCCAGGCCCTGCGCGAGTTGGACAATGAAGGCGGCGTCGCCGGCCGAGCAAACCGCTACGCGGCCAATCACGCGGCGCTGCTGCGCGGTACGCGGAGGATGGGATTTCGCGAATACGTTCCCGCCGAATCGCAAAGCCACATCATTACGGCTTTCCTGGTTCCGGAAGACCCGAACTTTGAATTCAAAGAGTTCTACCAGCGGCTGTCGGCCAAAGGCATGGTGATTTATCCCGGCAAGCTGACCGAGGCGGACTGCCTTCGGATCGGCAACATCGGCAGGATATTCGAGAGCGACGTCGATTCGCTGTTGGCAGCGATTGAAGAGACACTTTTGGAGATGAATGTGGCAATTCCCGATCGACTTCCCACCCGTCACACCGAGACATCGCACACCACGGAATTCGAGGATTACGACAGCACATCCGGCAGCTATAACGACACGCGCATAACGGTCGGCCTGCCGGTCACCCTCGGCTACCTGGCCTCGACGCCGGTTGCCATGAGCGAGCAGACGGTTCTGGACGCCGGCTGTGGGACGGGTAATTATCTGGCCGAGCTACGCGGTCGGATTGGCAGGTTGCATGGCCTGGAGTTGAACGCGGGCATGCTGCAGGTCGCCCGAGAACGATTTGCCGACGATCCCGGCGTGCAGATCGATCAGGGCAGCATCACCGAATTGCCGTTTGCTGATGAAACATTCGATGGCGTAATCTGCAACCAGGTTCTTCACCATCTCGATCACGGAGAGGGCGAAGATTCCAAACTTGCTGATTTCCCGAACGTACGGACCTTTTTCTGCGAAGCCTTTCGCGTGTTACGGCCTCATGGCGTCGTCGTCATCAACACCAGCAGTCACCGACAGCATCGCGAAGGATTCTGGTGGGCCGCCTTGATACCTGCAGCCGTCGATCGGACGCTACGACGTTTTCCATCGATTGATCGGTTCGAGAGCTTTTTCCAGCAGGCAGGCTTTGTAGGCTTCGACGTCGTGGTTCCCGTCGCTGAAGTGCTGCAGGGCGAGCAGTATCTGGACCCGGCCGGACCACTCAGTGCAGCCTGGCGCGCCGGAGATTCCACATGGTCTCTGACCACCGAGGAGGAACTTTCGCACGCGCTAGACAACGTGACGTCCCGGCTCGCGGACGGTAGCATGGCCGCCTTCCTGGAAGAACGCGAACAGCGCCGGGCAAAGGTTGGGCAAACTACTTTTCTGACCGCCCGCAAACCTGCCTGATCCTCATCAGCATAGGCCAAAGGAGATTGTATGAAGACGGTCTATATCGCGATGAGCGCCGATCTGATCACGCCGAGTCACGTGAACATCGTCCAAGAGGCCAGGACGCTGGGCGAAGTGGTTATCGGCCTGCTGACCGACCGCGCCGTCGCGGGTTACAAGCGCCTGCCCTACATGCCCTACGAGCAACGCAGGGTCGTCATGGAGAACATCGTCGGCGTCAAACAGGTGATGCCCCAGGAGACGCTGGACTGTGTGCCGAACCTACTGAAGATCAAGCCCGACTACGTGCTGCACCGCGACGACTGGAATACCGGCGTGCTGCGGGAAACGCGCCAGCGCGTCATCGATACGCTTAAGCAATGGGGCGGGGAGCTTGTCGAACCGAAACCCATGCCCGGCATCACTTCCACGTCGCTCAAACGGGCCATTCGGGAAGTGGGCACCACGCCGGAGATTCGCAGGGGAATGCTGAAGCGGCTGTTGGAGGCCAAACCGCTGATTCGCGTTATCGAAGCGCATAGCGGCCTGACGGGGCTGATCGCCGAGACCGTTTCCGTCGAAATGGACGACAAGGTCCGGGAGTTCGACGGCATCTGGATGAGCAGCCTCACCGACTCGGCCGTTAAGGCCAAGCCCGACATCGAGTACGTGGATCGCATGAGCACCGTCAGCGATATTCTCGAGATCACGACCAAGCCCATTATCTTTGACGGCGATACCGGTGGGATCGCCGAGCATTTCGTGTTCACGGTCCGCACGCTGGAGCGTCTCGGCGTCTCGGCCGTGATCATCGAAGATAAGAAGGGGCTGAAGAAGAACTCGCTGTTCGGCACCGACGTTGAGCAAACACAGGATGACATTGAGGCCTTCGCCCACAAGGTCTCTTGCGGCAAGCGCGCGCAAGTGACCGACGACTTCATGATCATCGCTCGCATCGAGAGCCTGATTCTCAAGGCCGGCATGGACGACGCACTGACCCGTGCCCGGGCCTACGTCGCCGCCGGTGCGAACGGCATTATGATCCACAGCAAGGAGCCGACGGCCCACGAGGTGCTGACCTTCTGCAAGGAATACGCGAAGTTCGACGATCGCGTGCCGCTGGTGGCGGTGCCGTCGACGTATTCCCTCGCGACGGAGGATGAACTGGCAGAAGCGGGCGTTCGCATCGTGATCTACGCCAACCAACTCCTGCGCAGCGCCTATCCGGCCATGGTCCAGGTCGCCCAGAGTATTCTCCGGCACGGCCGAGCGGGCGAGGCCGAGGAACACTGCATGTCCATCAAGGATATCATCAGCCTGATTCCGGAAAGGACGTAAGCCAGACATGATTCGCTGTCAGGATTTTCTGGGTTGGCTCGCGGCGCTCGGCGTGGATTTCTACGCGGGCGTGCCGGATTCGCTGCTCAAACCGGTTTGCTTCTACCTGGCCGACCATGCCGGCGACCAACACGTGGTGGCGGCGAATGAAGGGGGAGCAGTGGCCCTGGCGTGCGGATACCATCTTGCCACGGGGAAGGTGCCGCTCGTTTATTTGCAGAACTCCGGTCAGGGCAACGCGATCAATCCGCTGCTTTCGTTGGCCGATCGCGACGTCTACGGCATTCCGCTGCTGCTGCTGCTGCTGATTGGTTGGCGGGGCGAGCCCGGCACGAAAGACGAACCGCAGCACGTCAAGCAGGGCAAGGTCACCGTCAGCTTGCTGGAAGCGATGGACGTTCCCCATCGCGTTCTGACACCGGAGCCCGAAGCGGCCCGGCGCTGCGTGGATGAATTGCTGGCGATTGCGGCGGCTCAGAGCCGACCGGTCGCCTTAGTGGTCCGCAAGGATACGTTCGAGCCTTACAAGCCGATAGGTCAGGCCTCGGGCGACTTTGAAATGACTCGCGAGCAGGCCATCAAGGCGGTCGTTTCGCTGCTGGGCGAGGCCGATGCGATCGTTTCCACGACGGGGAAAATATCACGTGAACTGTACGAGTACCGCGATCGCGCCAGCCAGGGCCACCAGCGGGAGTTCCTGACGGTCGGCTCGATGGGGCACGCCTCGCAGATCGCCATGGGCATCGCCCTGGCCATACCCGATCGACAGGTGTTTTGCCTGGACGGCGACGGGGCCATGCTGATGCACATGGGCGGCGCGGCGATTGCCGGCGCCGCCGGCGTGGCGAACTTCAAGCATGTCATCCTCAACAACGGCGTACACGATTCCGTTGGCGGCATGGCCACTGCGGGCCTGCGCGTGTCATTCACGGAAATCGTCAAGGCCTGCGGTTACACGGAAGCGTGGCGTGTCGAGCGGCGCGAGGACGTGGCCGAGAAGGTAGCCCAACTTCGCGCCGCGCGGGGGCCGGCCATGCTGGAGATCATGGTTCAGAAGGGCGCGCGGGCCGACTTGGGCCGGCCGAAAACCTCACCGATCGAAAACAAGGCGGCCTTCACCAAGTTCCTCAGACGTGCTTGAAGGTGTGCTTGACCAGGTCTTCGACGGAGCGGATGCCAAATCGCTACGGCGGGGTAAGGCTTGGCATCCGTTCTACGCGTCGGAAGGCTCGTGGCCCTCCAACGCGAGAACCGCTACAATGAGGGAATGCTGATATTGGATCGCATGTCAGTTCGTACGTGGTTCGGTTGCTCGCACAATCGGCAACGAATCGGTACTTGCCTTGTAGGCTAGCGGCAACCACGATCCTTTGCTTCGGGCGATTACGAGTTTTTAGGTTCTGGACCGTAAACGAAAAGGTTTAGCCGTCAGAGCCGGACAGAGAGACAATCTCATGACAGTATCGTCGACGCGCGCTCAAGCCGTTGCTAAAGTCCTTTGGGAACTGAAGCGAGCGGATAAGGTCGCCACTTTAACCGTGATTGCCAACCGTGCCGGATTCAGCCCGGGTTCGGGCGGCCGGACGGTCAAAACCTGTTTGAAGACCGTTCGTCGCGACTGGCCGCATCTGCAATGGTGGCGAGCCGTCGCCGACAACGGCCAAGTGGAAGAAGAGCAGCAATCGTACCTGTTCGACGCCGGGTTTGAAACCGAAACGGTCGATGACGACACCGTCGTAATCAAGTCATTGGCCGAACGGTTGATGAACTGGGGCGAGCCGGAAGGCTCGCAGGATGACGACCTTTCTTCAGTTGCGCAGCAGGAATAGCACGCGTTCCGTTGATGCGTGCCGAGCAAGAGGTCAGCCGGTTTGTCCGGATCATCAGATGATCCTGTCGTCGTTGGCCATGACTTCCCAGAGGTCGGCGTAGCTCGTTGCCTTGCGGACGGCGGCGAGCAAAGCATCTCTTGTACCTTCGGCATTGCGCCCTTCAAATTCAACACGGATCGTCCCCTCGCCCGCCATCACCTGAAGGTCCTGTAGTTCGACATCGCTGAACTTCTCCACAATCGCTTTTTTCACGGCGGCTGCGGCGTAATCAATATCTTGGTCCCGGACCATGGCTCTTTCCATTTCTGCAATAGGGATCGTTGTGCCTGAGCCGTCAGTCTACCTCAATTCGCCACACAGTGCCAATCCCGTGGGGTCAAACAATTGAGCCGATATCGAAACCCCTTGAAAACACGGACTTGACGCTCGCCAGCAGAATGAATCTCAGACAACATTCGAAGGCATCGATGAGGATTGATGCGGCAGCCACACAGCCCGTATTCGGCAGTTTGTGTCATCAAGTCATAGGTATTGCGGGACGCGTCAGAAAAGGACCCTTTTTGAGACGACGGTCGATAGTACCTAACCTGCGGAGGTGGTGGACACCGACCGCAGTTGTACCCCGGCCCCAAGGAGCGTAGCTGGTGGACACCTCCGCGCCTGGAAACGAGGCCAACATCACGTGAGCAGGTCGGGTTCTAGCCACTGCCAGAAGCGTAAGCCTGTATTCTCACGGAGTTTACGTGCAGTATGGCTCCTCTACAACGGGATCATGCCTTCATGGCCCAAGGGCGGATCCACGACGAGTTGGCCCGCTGGAATCCGGGGACACGTACCTATTTTGGCTGTTTGGGAAATTTAGCCGGGCGGCCCGATTTGCGGGGGCGAGCTTGGGAATCCGGGGGAATCCGGGGGGAATCCGAATCCCGAATCCGGGGGAATCCGGGGACACGCACCTATTTTCGACCGTGTTGCGATATTGACGGAGTGGAACACGAAGCCGGAGTCTGGATGCTCCGGTCCGCCGCGACCTTCCACCGCACCGAAGTGCAACTGAGTTCCGAGATGAAGCAAATCACAACCCGACGGCCCCCTCAATTCATCATTCATCATTCATCATTCCCCCGCTACCCTCCCATCCATGCCGGCACTTCCCCGGCCTTGGGGAGCTTGACGATCGAGGCGCGTTCGATCTCGTCCATGGCGAGAACTTCGGCCAGGGCCTCGGCCGGGGGATGGGAGTCGAGCGAGAGGACGCCCACCGCCTCGCCGCCGGGGGCGTCGGCGGCGCGGCCGACCGACATCGAGGCGATGTTCACGCGATGGGCACCGAAGATGCCGCCGACCTTGCCGATCACACCCGGCGTGTCGCGATGGCTGAAGACCATCAGGATGCCGTTCAGAACGCTTTCCAAGGGGCAGCCGCCCTTCTCGACCAGCCGCGGCATGTTGTGACCGAAGAGCGTGCCGGAGGCGCTGGACGTTCTTGCTTCGGTAATCACCTTGGCGGTGATCAGCGAGTTGAACTCGCCGACGTCGCTGCTGCGCTGCTCGACGAGTTCGATCCCCCGTTCGCGCAGGAGGATCTCGGCGTTGACGATATTGACGTCGGCCTCCATGGCGTGTTCGAGCAGCCCGGCGGCAAAAGCGGCCGAGAGCAGCCGCGTGTCCTTCTTGGCCACTTCGCCCGTGTAGCTTACGTGGCAGGCGGTCGGCGAGCGGCGGTCCATCTGCGAAAGCAACACGCCGAGCCGATAGGCCACGTTGAGATAGCCGCGCAGGTCGGCGAGCGTCTTCGGGTCCAGCGGCGATATGTTGACCGACTGCCTGATCGCCCCGGTCGCAAAGAAATCGATCAGCAGCTCGGCCGCATCGACCGCCACGTTGGTCTGGGCCTCTTGGGTGCTGGCGCCGAGGTGCGGGGTGCAGAGCACGCCGGGCATGCCGAACAACGGGCTGTCGGTACACGGCTCCTTGGGATAGACGTCCAGGGCCACGCCGCCGAGATGCCCGCTGCGGAGCCCCTCGAGCAGGGCTGCTTCATCATAGATGCCGCCCCGGGCACAGTTGACCAGCCGGGCACCCTTCTTCAACATTTTGACCTCCGCCGGGCCGATCAGGTTCCGGGTCTCGTCGGTCAACGGCGTGTGGACGGTCAGGTAATCGACCGACGGGAGCATCTCGCGGGGGGAGTCGAACTTCTGGATACCCAACTCGTTGGCCCGGGTGCCGGAGAGAAACGGATCGTAGGCGAGCACCTTCATTTCCATCGCCTGGGCGCGGGTGGCCACGGCCTGTCCGATACGTCCGAGGCCGATGATGCCGAGCGTCTTGCCCGCCAATTGGGCACCCATGAACTTCTTGCGGTCCCAGCGCCCCTCGACGAGGCTCTGATTGGCCGGCGCGACGTTGCGCGACATCCCCAGCATCAGGGCCAGCGCGTGTTCGGCGGTCGAGACGGTATTGCCGCCGGGTGTGTTCATCACGACGATCCCCCGCCGCGTGGCCGCCTCCTTGTCGATGTTGTCGGTGCCGACGCCGGCCCGGGCAATCGCCCGCAGCCGCGTGTTGCCCTCGAGGACCTCGGCGGTGATCTTCACCCCGCTACGGCAGATCGCGCCGTCGAATTCCAGCAAGGCATCGCGCAGGTCGTCGCCACCGAGCCCGATGCGGACCTCGTGCTCGATACCCCCGGCCGATTCCAACAGATCGAGGCCGTCCTGGGAGAGATTGTCTAGAACGATGATTCGTGGCATGGTTTTAGTTGCCTTGTATCGCTGTGTGGTGTGGTTGGTGGCCTCCTGACGGGATATTACTCTCGCCATGCCTTAATTCTACGTCTCATTTCTTCGTTGCTAATCGTTCGACCGGCATTTAGGTCGGCTAGCCCACGATCTATCATCTCCGCAGCTCCGCAGCAGCCTCATCGGATGCCCCCGGGTGTGGACAGAGTTCTCCTCCGGTTTGTGCCAGCACCCGGCTTGCGGCGGTAACACCCGCACCCAGTTTAGCGGGTTGGCCCATCTCGACAAGTACCAGTTCGATGGCCGAGAGCGTGGAAATTACGTCCAGTTCGTCGCACAGTCCCATTTGGGCGATGCGGAATATCTTGCCGGCGACCGGGCCCTGACCGCCGGCCAGCTTGACGCCGAATCGCTGCTGCAAACGCCCGAGCAACGCCTTGCCGTCGATGCCCTCGGGGAAGCGGACCGCCGTCATGCCGTCGGCCGGCCGGGCGGCGAAAAGCTCGAGCCCCAGCGCCTCGATGCCGGCTCGGGTCGCCCGGCTAAGCAGGCTGGCCCGGGCCCAAACCTGCTCGATCCCCTCGGATCGAATCGACCGCAGGCTCTCGGCCAGGGCCGCTACCAGCGGGATGGCGGGTGTGTAGGGCGTGTTCGGGCCGCGGAGTGCCTTGCGGTAGGCCGGTAGGTCGAAATAGAACGCCGGCCGGTCGATCGATTCGATCTGCTGCCAGGCGGCCGGGCTGACGGCAAGCAATGCGAGTCCGGGTGGCGTCATCAGGGCCTTTTGGGCGCCGACAACCAAGACGTCTATCCCCCACGCGTCGGTGCGACACTCCGTCGCGCCGACCCCGCTGATGCCGTCGACCACCAGCAAGGCGTCGCTGCGGCCGACAACTTGCCCAATGCCCTTGATGTCGTGTCCGACGCCTGTGCTCGTTTCCATGAGGGTCGAAAAGACGGCCACGGCGTCGGGGTGTTGCCGGAGCAGTTGTTCGACCCGCCCTGGCTCGAACGGTTGTCCCCAGGGTACTTCGTAGCGGACGGGCCGGATGCCGAATTTCTCGCAGATTTCGGCCCAACGTTCGGAAAACTTGCCCGAACTGAGCACGATTGCCTTACCCCCGTGGGGGACCAGATTCACGACGGCCGCCTCCATGGCCCCGGTTCCGGAACAGGTCAGCAGCAGGACGTCGTTCTCGGTGACGAAGACGTGCTTCAAATCGGCGAGCACCTCGGCCAGCAGGCAGCGAAACTCGGGCGTTCGGTGGTGGGTCACCTGCCGAGCCATCGCCAGCAGGGCCTGCTCGGGCACTTGAGTCGGACCGGGGGTCGTCAAGCGATGCTTCGGCATCGGCGTTTGCCTGGTGAGGGGGACACAATATGTAGGGTGCGTGCAACGCACCTGTACCGGACATTGTGGTGCGTTGCACGCACCCTACAAAGTAGAAACCACCCATTCTACCAGCACTGGGAGCGACTGGCGATGGGGAACCATCGCGAGAGGGTAGCTGGATTCGCAAGAATTCAACTACTTCAATGGGGTGGTTTGCCTGTCCACCATGCGTGTGCCTGTGCCGGAACCACCGATCGACGTGCGAACGTTGTTTTCCGTCTGCAATGCGGCGACCCGGGCGGCGACCTGTGGTTGGAAACGGTGCTCTTGCAGCGAACGTCGATAGTCGGCGAGCGCTTGGGCCTTGTCGCCCATGCCTTCGCGGATCTTGCCCAGCGCGGCCAGGGCGTGCGGATGGTTCGGATCGATCTTGATCGCGTCGACAAGATGCTCCTTGGCTGCCGCTTCGTTGCCGAACTCCTCCGAAAGCCGAGCCAGTTCGACCCGGGCGTCCGCCACGTCGGGATGACCGTCGACCCAGCCTTCCAACAGGCAGAAGGCCTCCTTCTTGTGTCCCTGCTGAGCCAACAGCACGGCGAGGCCCCGGTAGGCGTCGCGGTGGTTCTCGTCCCTGTCGAGGCACATGTGATAGAGGTTCTCGGCCCGGTCGAGGTCGTCCTGGCTCTTCTCGGCCAGTCCTACGTGGTGGTGCGTTGCCGCCAGGTTGTAGTATCCGTCGGGGTTGTCCGGGTCGGTGTTGATTGCCTGCTGGAACTGTCGCATGACGACGTCGAACCCGCCAACACCAGCTTGTGCCTTCTGATATTGTCGCACTCCCGCGGCGTTTTGCCCTCGTGCGGAAATGCTGGCGCAGCCGCCCGCATATATCAGGCAGCACGCAACCAGGGCGACTGCGGCGGTGAAACGGAGCGTTGGCCCATGGAAATAGCGGGCCGATCGTGTGGGATTGGACACGTCGTTCTCGCTTCGTATTGCAGGAAAACTGGCAGAAAAGCCACCGGCTACGCAAGGGCAAGACCGGTAGTCACGATGAGGCAGCGAAGCGTACCGCGACTGCGGTCTGGCTGCAAGGCCGGTTTGCCCGCCGCATGGGGGATGCGACAAATGAAGAAAACAAGGTAAGGCTGGGCGGGCTTGCTTGCCGACTACCTAATTGATACATTTGGCAGAGTCGCGGCGAGTGCTGCTGGTGTTCCTCTGGCGAAGCCAGGAGAAGTGGGGGAGCCAGGAAAGGTCGCGAAAGACCATGGAAGGCCGGGTGATTCGGAAACGATCTTTGGCCCTCCACTACTTTTGGGCGCCGTAGCCAAGTGGCTAAGGCAGCGGATTGCAAATCCGCCA